>DASVMV010000484.1:0-1920 GCA_036384155.1 Micromonosporaceae bacterium | reverse complement strand
GACGTCCGGGTACTTCTCCTGCCACGGCACAAGCGCCTGGGCGAGGGCGGAGCGCTCCGCGGCTGTGATCTTCGCCGGGTCGAAGTCCGCCGGACGCCACTGGGCAGCGGGCGGGGCCCAGGCCCGGACCACGTGTAGCGGGACGTGTCGGTCGGCGGCCTGTTCGAAGGCGTATCCGAGCGCGAGCTGGGCGCAGGGCGAGCCGTCCACGCCGACCACGATGTGCCTGGGCGCCTGGTCCGGTGCCGGCGGCCGGCCGCGCACCACGACGACGGGGCAGTGCGCGTGCGCCGCCAGCGAGACGGCCGTCGAGCCGACCAGCAGCGCCCCGAAGCCGCCGTGCCCCCGACTGCCGAGGACGAGCGCGGCGGCGTGCCGGGAGTGCTCCTGCAGGCGTACGACCGCCGGACCGTCGAGGACGACGCCGCTGACCTCGACGCCGGGGTGCGTCTTGGCGGCGTCGGCGACGGCGGCGTCGACGAGCGTCTGCACGTCACGGCGGGCGACCTCGTCTGGCCAGACCGCCGGTGCCGGCTGGATCCATGCGCCGCCGGTCACCCAGTCGAAGGCGTACGCCAGCCGCACCGGCTGTGCGGTACGGGCGCCCTCGTCGAGTGCCCAGCGGGCCGCAGCCCGCGCCCCGACGGAGCCGTCGTATCCGACGATGATCGGTCTGCTGCTCATCGCTACCTCCTTGCTGCGGTCCGGTCGGTTGCGACCGGATCAGTCGGGTTGCCGCAGGCGGCGCAGCCACGGGTCGGGCTCGACGCCGGTGCGGCGCAGCCGCAGGCGGGCCCCGGCCACCGTCGCCTCGTGCGGTCCGGCGAGCACCGGGTCGAGCCGGAGTTCGGCCACCTCGGGCAGGTCCTCAGCCAGCCGGCCGAGGCGCAGGAGCAGGTCCTGCACCGCCGTGGCCGTCGCACCATCCGGATCCGAGGGCGGCGCCGGGTGGTCCAGCGAGCGCCACATCCGCGCCGCGTCCCGGTCGGTCATCGGCACCAGGCGGTAGACCGGATCTCCGGACGCTTCGGTCGACGCGTGCACCAGCGAGCCGAAGAGCGGATCGTGGATCACCCCTGCCGTCATCCGGACCGGCGCGCCTTCGTCGGGTTCGGGAAGCTCGTCGACCTGGATCCGGTAGGCGTTGAGGAGCCGGACGACCTGCTCGCGCGGCTGCCAGCCGGCCCCGGCGGCCAGCGCCCCGTCACCCGCGCTCAGTGCCTCGTCGACCACCGCCCGGGCGGCCGCGGCGTCGATGTCCGGCAGATACGGCGGCGCGCCGAGCGGTTGCCGCCGCCACTCGGCGTACCGGGTGGCCCGGCTGAGTGCGCGGACCGCCGGCTCGGGGAGGTCGAACACTGGTACCCGGCGGCTCCCCAACACCGGCGGCCCGGGTACGCCGACCACGACCACGGCCGCCGCGAATCCCGGGTGGCGGTCGACCGCCGAGCCCAGCGCGTCCAGGGCGGCAGCCGGGCCGTTCGCGCGGGTGCCGGCGACGACGACCAGGAGCGAGTCAACCTCCCCGCTGGTCACCACCTCGTCCACCACGGCCGCGAGTGCCTCACCGCTGGCCCGGACGCCCAGATTGACCGGGTTATCCAGCTCATCCGGGCCGCCGGCGATGGCGGCCAGGCGCGCGCGCAGCGCTGGACTCAGCGCTGGAACGCGGAGGCCGGCGGCCTCGGCCGCTTCGGCGGCGAGCACATCGAGGGTGCCGCCACCGCCGATGACGGCGAGCCGGTCGCCGGCCGGCAGGGGCTGTCCGGCGAGCATCCGCGCCGCGTCCACGAGTTCGCCGGCGTCCGCGGTCTGGACCACGCCGGCCTGGGCGAAGAGGGCGTCGACCGCCGCCTCGTCCGGCGCAACCGGCCGCTCCGCGCCGGAGCGGCGTACGCCGCCGGACCGGTCCCGGCGGAC
>DASVMV010000483.1:0-2985 GCA_036384155.1 Micromonosporaceae bacterium | reverse complement strand
CGTCGTGGTGGCCCCCCGGGTCATCGGGTGTCGGCTTCGCCCGCCCCGCCGACGTCGAGCGGTTCGCCGGCCGGCTGGCCGACCACGTCGCGGCGCTGGCCACCGAATTCGACACGCCTGCGGCGAGCCGCCGCTACCGCCTCGTGGTCGCCGGCCACCCCGCGCGTACGACGGCGACCGAGCCGAGCGCGCCGACCGGGTCACCACACAGGACGGAGCAACCGGAGTGACGGAACCCCAGCCCTCTCGCGTCGAGGCCACGGTAGAGGGAAGCGTCGATGAGGTGCGGCGCCTCCGGCCGACGTCATGCCGTAGCGTCGGGTATCACCGACCCGCAGGCGCAGCCATGCGGATCGGGCGGCCCGGGCCGCCTGCTGGCACGGAGTGCGGCTCGCGTGCTGGCACGGCTTGCGGCTCGGCCGGTCGACGACTGCCGCGCAGCAGCAGCGACAGTACCGCCGCGCCGATCGAGAGGCCGCCGGCGACGTACCAGGCCAGGGCGTACGTGCCGAGCTGGTCCCGCACCAGGCCCGCGCCGGTGGCCGCGACCGCCGCACCGAGTTGGTGGGCGGCGAACACCCAGCCGAAGACGACCGCGCCGAGGTCGCCGAAGTACTCCCGGCACAACGCCACGGTCGGCGGGACAGTGGCCACCCAGTCCAGCCCGTAGAAGACGATGAACACCAGCATGCTGGGCTGGGCCGAGTCCGCGAAGAGGCTCGGCAGCACCAGCAGCGACCCGCCCCGCAGCGCGTAGTACGCGCCGAGCAGGAGCCGGCTGTCGACCCGGTCGGTCAGCCAGCCGGACGCGACCGTACCCGCGATGTCGAAAAGGCCGACCAGGGCGAGCAGCCCGGCGGCGGTCGTCTCCGGCATGCCGTGGTCGTGCGCGGCCGGGATGAAGTGCGTACCGACCAGGCCGTTCGTGGTTGCTCCGCAGATCGCGAAGCCCCCGGCCAGCAGCCAGAACGCCCGCGTCCGGGCCGCCGAGCGCAGGGCGCGCAGCGCCCGCCGCCCGGCGCCGCCGGTCGGCGCGGGCGGCACCAGGACCTCCGTCTCGCCGTAGCGCGGCACGCCGAGGTCCGCCGGGTAGTCGCGCAACAACCAAACCACCAGCGGTACGACGGCTAGCGCCGCCCCGGCCACGACGAGCGCTGCCGGCCGCCAGCCGTACGCCTGCACCAGGACGGCGAGCACCGGCAGGAACACCAGTTGCCCGGCGGCGCCGCCGGCCGTCAGCACGCCGGTGACGAGGCCACGGCGACGGACGAACCAGCGGCCGGTCACGGTGGCCACGAAGGCGAGCGCCATCGACCCGGTACCCAGCCCGACGAGGATGCCCCAGCAGAGGATGAGCTCCACGCTCGACCGCATGAAGACGGTGAGGCCACTGCCGGCGGCGACCAGCAGAAGGGCGAAGGCCACGACGCGGCGCATGCTGAAGCGGTCCATCAGCGCGGCGGCGAAGGGCGCGGTGAGGCCGTACAGGATCAGGTTGACCGACACTGCCGCCGAGATGGTCGCCAGCGGCCAGCCGAACTCGGCGTGCAGCGGATGCAGCAGGACGGCCGGGGTGGCCCGGAAGCCGGCGGCGCCGACCAGCGCCACGAACGCGACGGCGGCGACCACCCAGGCCGGGTGGATCAGTCGGTTACGGGTCACCGGGTTGCGGGTCACCAGGTTGCGGGTCACCAGGTTGCGGGTCACCAGAGCAGTCTTTCCGGGGCTGCCGGGCCGCCGCGAGTGGCCGGGAAGCCATCATGCGCAATAATCGGGCCATGAGTCTCCTCCCGACGCCGCACCACGTCGCCGTCCTCGCCCTGGACCAGGTCGTGGGGCTCGACCTCGGCACGGCCGCTCAGGTCCTCGGGTGTGCCCGCGACGCGGCGGGCGAGCCGCTCTACACGGTCAACACGTGTACGGCGGGGGGCGCGCCGGTGCGCAGCACGGCCGGTTTCCAGGTGCTGCCCGATCACGGCCTGGAGTTGCTGGCGACCGTCGACACGATCGTCGTACCCGGGATCCACGGCGGCCCTCCGCTGGAAACCGGCGCCCTCGACCCCCCGGTGACGGCGGCGCTCCGTGGCGCCCACGCCCGCGGCGTACGGATCATCTCGATCTGCACCGGGGCGTTCGTGCTGGCCGCCGCCGGGCTGCTCGACGGCCGGCCGGCCACGACGCACTGGGCGTACGCCGACCGCTTCCGGCGCCAGCACCCGGACGTCCGGCTCGACCCCGACGTGCTCTTCGTCGACGACGGCGACGTACTCACCTCCGCTGGGGTCGCCGCCGGCATCGACCTGTGCCTGCATGTGATCCGCACCGACCACGGCAGCGAGGTGGCCAACCGGGCAGCGCGCCGGTGCGTGGTGCCGCCGTGGCGGGACGGCGGCCAGGCGCAGTACATCGAGCGGCCGGTGCCGAAGACGGCAGGGGCCGGCACCGCGGCAACCCGGGAGTGGGCGCGAGAGCGCCTGCACGAGCCGTTGAGCCTGCGGGAACTGGCCGGGCACGCCGCGATGAGCGTCCGGAGCTTCACCCGCCGGTTCCGTGAGGAGACCGGGATGAGCCCCGCGCAGTGGCTGCTCCAGCAGCGCACCGACCACACGCGGCTGTTGCTGGAGACCACCGATCTCGGCGTCGACCAGGTGGCCCGCGCAGCGGGTTCGGCACGGCGGCCGCGCTGCGCCAGCAGTTGCAGGCGCGGATCGGCGTCTCGCCGATCGCCTATCGCCGGACCTTCCGCCGCCCCATCCGGCACGACAACTCGGTGGCCGCGGGGACCGGCCAAGTCGCGATCTGAATGGCGCAGTCGCATCGGTGATCTCGACTTTCTCGTTTGTGTCCGAACAGATGTTCGGTTGTGATCGGCTCTGGGTGCGCCGCTCGCCCGCTTGATCGTTTCGCCGCGGGCTTGTCGGGTCTCGTTTGGTCGAGTCGCACTGCGAGCAGTTACCACGTGGGTGGAACTGGTAGACCTCGATA
>DASVMV010000482.1:0-3048 GCA_036384155.1 Micromonosporaceae bacterium | reverse complement strand
GGTGCTGCGCTCGCTGACGATCCTGCTGGCGTTCTTCATCTTCCTCACCTTCGGCCTGACCGACGTGCTGATTTATTACGTCAAGCACGACCTGGGTGGGTCCGACGGCACCGTCGGCGCGGTGCTCGGGCTGGCCGCGCTGGGCGCGGTCGCCGGCAGATTGCTGGTGGCCCCGCTGCGCCGCCGGCGCGGCTTCGGCGCCACCTGGATCGGCGCCCACTCGATCTGCGGCCTGGCCGTCGCGGGGGTCGGGCTGGCCGGCACCGTACCGGCGGTCACCGCGCTGGCTGCCACCTACCTGTGCTGCGTCAGCGTGGGCGGGATCTGTTCGATGTCGCTACGCCAGGAGATCACACCCGACCACCTGCTGGGCCGGGTCACGTCGGCCTTCTGGAGCACGCACTATTCGGTCGGGCCCGCCGGCGCCGCGGCGTTGACCTGGGCTGCCGGCCGGTATGGCGTACCCGCCGTCGGTGTCGTCGCGGGCGCGGGCTGCCTGCTGGTGGGAATCGGCGGGCTGTTCACGCCGATCCGCCGGGCGGGGTCGGAACCGGCGGACGACCAGCCGGATCTGCAGCCGCCTAGGGCCGCCCGGCCCGACAGCGGTCCCGGCACGTGGGAGGCTGGCGCGACGATTGTGGACCAGGACGCCCGGGAGGGGGGATGACCAACGCGCGGCCGACGGCCGAGGAGCCCATCGAGGGCAGCGGGCCGGCGGTGCCCTGGGTGTTGGCCCGGGAGCGTCTCGCCGGGTCCGACACCTACTGGCTGTCGACCGTCCGGCCGGATGGTGCGCCGCACGCCGTACCGGTGCTGGCCGTCTGGACGAACGAGACGCTGTACGTCTGCGCCGGGGATGCCACGCGCAAGGCGAAGAACCTGGCCCGTAACCCGCGGTGCACGGTTGCCACGAGCACGCCCGGCATGGATCTGGTCGTCGAGGGCGAGGCGGCCAGGGTCGGTAACGAGGCCGAACTGCACCGGGTCGCCGAGGCGTACGCCGAGAAGTACGAGTGGACGGTGACCGTGCGGGAGGGCGCGTTCCATGCCGAGGGCGCACCGACCGCCGGCCCGCCGCCCTATTACGTGTACGCCGTCCGGCCGTCGGCCGTGTTCGGCTTCGCAACTGACGGTGGGCTGATCTCCACCCGCTGGCGCTTCGGCTAGCGGCTGGACACCGTTCCGGTCCCGTAACTACTCTGACGTCTATGACTCCTTACATCACGACACCCGAAGCGTGGCAGGAGAGTTGGGACCGCCAGCAGGAGGCGTACCTCCCGGACCGGGAGCAACGGTTCGCCGCGATGCTCGACGTGGTTGACGCCGTGACCGACGGCGCGCCCCGCCTGCTCGATCTGGCCGGCGGCACCGGCACCATCTCCCTGCGCACCCTGGCCAGGTTCCCCGCCGCCGACGTCACGCTGCTCGACCTGGACCCCGCCCTGCTGGCCATCGCGACCGCGTCGCTGCGCGACCGCGCGGCCGTCGTCACCGCCGACCTTGCCAGCAGCGACTGGTGCGCAGCGCTTCCGCACCAGGAGTACGACGCGGTCCTCACCGCCACCGCACTGCATTGGCTGCCCAGCGACCGGCTGCGCGACCTGTACACCGAGATCCGCGGCGTGCTGCGACCCGGCGGCGTCTTCGTCAACGCCGACCACATGCCCGACGACGGCATCCCGGCCCTGAGCACGTTGCTCGCGGCGAGGGCGGAAGGCCGCCGGTCGGCCCGGTACGCCGCAGGCGCTGTGCTGTCCTGGTCGGAGTGGTGGGATCGGGCCGGCGCGGATCCGGTGCTCGCCCCACTCGTGAAGCGCCGGTGGGAGATCTACCCCACGGGGCACAGCCCGGAGTGGACTCCGCCCGTGTCCTGGCACCTGGATGCCCTCCATGCGGCCGGATTCGCCGAGGTCGGCCTGGTCTGGCGCGGCGGGACGGATGCTGCGGTCGCCGGCGTCCGCTGACCTCTCCAGGTGCCGGCCAGCCGCGTGGAACACTGCTCCCGGCGCGGAATCGCGATCATCGCAACGTCGAGCCGCTGACCGTTGGGTTGCGAGCGCCCAGGAAGAAAATGCCGGGATAGCCGGTGGTCTCGAATCCCTTGCTCGGATTCCGGCGCAGCGTCGAGTCGTCGATCCGCATGGTGCCGGTCCGGTCGTTGCTCACGAAGAAGATGGCCCCACCGCCCTCGTTGGCGGAGTTGGTGTCGATGACCGTGCCGGCGATGGTCACGGTGAAACGATCACCGTCGGTATAGATGGCGCCCCCGCTGCCGCCGCCGGGTGTCCCGGTCCGCGCCGGGTTGGCCCCCCGGCCGATCGCCGAGTTGTGCGAGAAGAGGCTGTTGAGCACGACCCAGGACACGCCGATGCTGCTCAGTGCGCCGCCGTTGGAGCAGGAGCCGCCCTGACCCGCCGCGCCGCCGAATGTGCTCTGTACGACGTACACCGGGCGGCCCTGGTACTGGCTCAGCGCGCGGATGGCCGCGCCGCCCAGGTCGGGGCCGGTCGGATCGCAGCGGCTGCGGACGAACGTCGAGTTGACTACCTTGAAGCGGCCGCCGCGGACGAAGATCGCGCCCCCGCCGCCGCCCTCGGTGTCGTCGCCGGTGGAGTTGCCGTCGGCGAACGCGAGGTTCTGTACGGTCAGCCGCGGGTGGTCCTGGTCCTGGCAGTGGGAAGTGGTCCAGCCCTGTGCCGGGTCGCACGTGTTCATGTAGAGGATCCGCCGCTTGCCGGCCCCGCTGAGGGTGATCTTGCCGCCGCCGTCCAACACGATCTCCGGCCCGTTGGCGTTACGGATCTTGGCGGTGGCCGTCATCGTGATGGTCACCGGATCCGGGCCGCAGTCGAAGGTGATGATGCCGCCCGCGGCCACCGCCGCCACCACGGCCCGAGACGTGCAACTGGCCGGTGTGCCGGTTCCGACCACGCGGGTGGGGCGCGACGTGTCGACGGCGCGGGCCTCGGCGGGAATAGCCGCCCGGCCGGCCGGATTGCCGGCCGCCGGCCGGGGCGCGGCCGGACGTGTCGCGGCGGCGGTGGTGGG
>DASVMV010000481.1:0-2537 GCA_036384155.1 Micromonosporaceae bacterium | reverse complement strand
ATAATCGGACGGCAACGTGTTGCCGCTAAGGAAGCAGAGCAAAGGCGGCGAACCCACGTCTCCCGAGGCTCCGGCCCGACGCCTGGAGGGAAGCAGAGCAAGGGGCGCCAACCACATCCACCGAGCCGGGCGGAAGGCGGCCGGCCCGAGTGAGCGAGACTGGCGGCATGACGGACCAGACGCCGGTACGCCAGCTCCGCCTGGTGGTCACCGTCGACGACTACGACCAGGCACTGACCTTCTATCGGGACGTGTTGGGCTTGCCTGAGCAGGCCGCCTACTCGTCACCCGACGGTCGGGTGACGATTCTGGACGCCGGCCGCGCCACTCTCGAGCTGACCGACCCCGGCCACGCCGCGTTCATCGACGACGTCGAGGTGGGCCGGCGGGTGGCCGGGCACATCCGGGTCGCCTTCGAGGTGGCCGACTCGCCGGCGATGACCGAAAAACTGGCCGAGGCCGGCGCCCAGGTGGTCGCCGAACCGACCCGCACGCCGTGGCAGTCCCTCAACTCCCGGCTGGAGGCGCCCGGCCAGCTGCAGCTGACCCTCTTCACCGAACTCGGCCCGGAGGCGGAGCAGGCGACGGCGGAGGGAACCGCTCAGTAGCGCTGGCGCAGTAGCTGCGCGGCGTCGACGGCCCAGTAGGTGAGGATGATCTGGGCGCCGGCCCGCTTGATCGAGGTGAGGGTCTCCAGCATGACCCGCTCCCGGTCGATCCAGCCGTTCGCGGCGGCCGCCTCGACCATCGCGTACTCGCCGGAAACCTGGTAGGCCGCCACCGGAACATCGACGGCGGCCCGCACCGCGGAAAGCACGTCGAGGTACGGCAGCGCGGGCTTCACCATGACGATGTCGGCGCCCTCGGCAACGTCGAGCTCCACCTCGCGCAGCGCCTCGCGCAGGTTCCCCGGGTCCTGCTGGTAGGTGCGCCGGTCGCCCTGCAGCGCCGACTCCACCGCGTCCCGGAACGGCCCGTAGAACGCCGAGGCGTACTTGGCCGTGTACGCCAGGATCGACACATCGGTGTAGCCGGCCGCGTCGAGCGCCTGGCGTACCACCCCGACCTGGCCGTCCATCATGCCGGACGGCCCGACCACCCCGACGCCGGCGGCGGCCTGGGCCACCGCCATCTCGGCGTACGCAGCCAGCGTGGCGTCGTTGTCGACGCCCCCGGCGGCATCGAGCAGCCCGCAGTGGCCGTGCGAGGTGAACTCGTCGAGGCACAGGTCGCTCATCACCACGGTGGCGTCGCCCACCTCGGCCACCACATCGCGGATCGCCACGTTGAGGATTCCGGCCGGATCGATGCCCGCCGAACCGGTCTCGTCGCGCTCCGCGGGTACGCCGAAGAGCATGAGACCGCCGACGCCCGCCTGGACCGCCTCGGCGGCGGCCTTACGCAGCGAGTCCCGCGAATGCTGGACCACGCCGGGCAGCGAGGCCACCGGCCGCGGCTCGGTCAGCCCTTCCTTGACGAACATCGGCAGGACCAGCTCGGCCGGAGCGACCCGGGTCTCCTCGACCAGCCGGCGCAGCGCCGGGGTGCGGCGCAGCCGACGCGGACGGATCTGCGGGTACGGCATGACGACTCCCTCCCGACTACCGGAACCGTAGCGCGGTCGGGCCCTGCACCTTCGACCCGCGCCGCTGCTTGGCCGGCATCGCCGCCAGCTTTTCGCGCAGCTCGACGGCGTACGACGCGAGCGCCTCCACCAGGTCGGGCACGGATGCGGCGGTCGGCTGTACGTCGACGCGCAGGCCGAACTCGGTGGCCGTCTCCGCCGTTTTCGGGCCGATGACCGCGACCACGGTGCGGGCGTGTGGCTTGCCGGCGATGCCGACCAGGTTGCGGACGGTCGACGAGGAGGTGAAGAGCACCGCGTCGAAGCCGCCCGACTTGATGGCGTCGCGGATCTCCGCCGCCGGTGGAGCCGCCCGCACGGTCCGGTAGGCGGTGACGTCGTCAACCTCCCAGCCGCGTTCGATGAGCCCGGCGGCCAGCGTCTCGGTCGCGATGTCGGCCCGCGGTAGCAGCACCCGGCCCACCGGGTCGAGGATCTCGTCGTGCGGCGAGAACTCGGCCAGCAGCCCCTCAGACGACTGCTCGCCGGTCGGCACGAGTTCGGGCTGGATGCCGAAGGCCCGCACGGCGTCTGCGGTCGCCTCCCCGATGCAGGCGATCTTCACGCCGCCGAAGTGCCGGGCGTCCAGGCCGTGCTCGGCGAACTTCTCCCAGACCGCCCGGACGGCGTTGACCGACGTGAACACCACCCAGGCGTACCGGCCATCCACGAGGCCCTTGACCGCCCGCTCCATCTGTGCCGGGGTGCGGGGCGGCTCGACCGCGATCGTCGGCACCTCACACGGGATCGCGCCGTACGCCCGCAGCCGCGCGCTCATCGCCCCGGCCTGCTCCTTGGTGCGCGGCACCAGCACCTTCCAGCCGTACAGCGGACGGTTCTCCCACCAGCCCAGCCTGTCCCGCTGGGCGATCCCGGCGCCGAGGGTGAGCACGACGCGCCCGGTGAAGCCGAG
>DASVMV010000480.1:0-2812 GCA_036384155.1 Micromonosporaceae bacterium | reverse complement strand
CCGGCCGGCCGGTGCTGCCCCACCTCGTGGACCGTCGCCGCCGGACCCACCCCTCACCGCTGACGGTGGGTCGGGCCGCGGGGCGCGAGCCTGCGGCGAGCCGCCATCGGCCGGGCGGAGCCGGCGGGAGTTCTCCGACGCGCCGGGCCGCTGGTCATCGGCCGCACTGTGCCGCCCCGTTGGTCCGGCCGGTCCGGGTCCGCCGCTCGGACGGGGTTCAACGGTGCTGCGGCCGGGCATTGCGATGTCCCGCTGCTCGGGACCGATGTCGGCCCGCTGCTCCTTTGCGGTCCGCAGGTCGTCGATCCACCCGAACTCTTCATTGCCGACCGGGTCCTTACCCGACCCGCCCTGCCGACCACGGCCCCACCGGCGGCCCCTCGGCTGCTGGTCGCGCGACTCGTCCGGTTCCTCGCCAGGCCGGTCGGCACCGGGTGATCTCACGACTTGCCCCCTTCGGCGACGGCGCCGCCTCTGTTCCCCTCGTCGGACGTCGGCCCAGCTACTGTGCCCGGTTCGGCGGTCACCCGTCCCCCGTTCGGGCCCTCGGCGGCGGCACCGCCGCGGACGATCCGCCGCAGCGCCGGCAATCGGCCGGCGATGTCCCGCTCGGCCCCGCGCTCGGTCGGCCGGTAGTAGTCGACGCCGACGAGATCGTCGGGCGGATACTGCTGACGGAGGACTCCGCGCGGGTCGTCGTGCGGATAGCTGTAGCCCGTGCCGTGGCCCAGTCCGCGGGAGCCGGGATAGTGCGAGTCGCGCAGTGCACGCGGCACCGCACCACCGCGTCCGGCGCGGACATCGCGAATCGCCGCGCTTATCGCGGTCGTCGCCGAGTTGGACTTCGGAGCGGTGGCCAGATGGACGACCGCCTGCGCCAGGTTGAGCTGCACCTCGGGCAGACCGACGTACTCGACGGCATGCGCTGCGGCCGTGGCCACACTCAGCGCCGTCGGGTCGGCCATGCCCACGTCCTCGCTAGCGAAGATCACCAGGCGGCGGGCGATGAACCGGGCGTCCTCGCCGGCCACCAGCATCCGGGCCAGCCAGTGCAGGGCCGCGTCGACGTCGGAACCCCGCATGCTCTTGATGAACGCGCTGGTCACGTCGTAGTGCGCGTCGCCGTCGCGGTCGTACCGGACCGCCGCGACGTCCACGGCCTGCTCCGCGGTGACCAGGTCGATCTCGGTCCCGCCGCGGGCCGTGGCCGAGGTGGCAGCGGCCTCCAACGCGGTCAGCGCCTTGCGCACGTCGCCGCCGGCCAGCCGTACCACGTGGTCCTCCGCGTCGGCGGTCAGGGCGACCGCGCCGGCCAGGCCGCGCCGGTCGGTGACCGCCCGGCGCACCAGGTTGCGGACCGCGTCGTCGTCGAGCGGGTGCAGGGTGAGCAGCACACACCGGGAAAGCAGCGGTGAAATGACCGAGAAGTACGGGTTTTCGGTCGTGGCCGCGAGCAGCGTGACGATCCGGTCCTCGACCGCGGCCAGGAGCGAGTCCTGCTGGGTCTTGCTGAACCGGTGTACCTCGTCGATGAAGAGCACGGTCGGTCGGCCGCCCGCCTGGCGCTCGCGGCGGGCCGCGTCGATCACCGCCCGCACGTCCTTCACACCTGCGGACAATGCCGACAGGGCGACGAAGCGCCGGTCGGTCGCCGCCGCCACGAGGTGGGCGATCGTCGTTTTGCCGCTCCCCGGTGGCCCCCAGAGGATCACCGACATCGGGCTACCGCCGGTCACCAGCTGGCGCAGCGGCGCCCCCGGGGCGAGCAGGTGGTCCTGGCCGACCAACTCGTCGAGCGTCGCCGGCCGCATGCGTACCGGCAGGGGCGAGTCAGCGGCCGCCGCGCCGAGGGGGGTACCGGTCAATCCGACGGGCCCAGCGCCACCCGACCGGGCGGGCGCCGCGGGGGCACCGCTCGGGGCGGCTAGGGAGAACAGGCCGTCGGACTCCATCGGAACGACACTACCGGCCCGGTCCCGGCCGCCGGAAATGCCGGAACCGGGCCGATATCGTCGCGGTCGGATCAGCCCCGGCCGGGGCGGCGCCCGTAGAACCGACGGCCGGACCCGGTGCCCGTGCCGCGCGGGCCAGAACCGATGCCGGCGAGGTAGAGCGAGAGCAGTAGCAGACCGATGAGCATGAGGGTGGTCGCGTTGAACAGGTCGGGTGCGCCGAAGTTCGTATTGAGCAGATCGATCAGCAGAGCGAACCCGAACACGATGGCCGCAATGATGGCGAGCATCTCGTCCTCCAAGGGGATCTAGGTGGCGCGGTTGTACCCAACCGCGCTGCGCGCCAATCTCCACCGTGGACCATCCGCAGACATTGATGCACGCAATATGGGCGATATCGGGGGTCTTCGCCGTCGGCGACACCCCCACATCGCGGAAACCGAGTTGATCAACGGTTCGGCACCGGTTCCGTGGCGACGTCAGCGGTGACGGCGGGGGTGTCGTGCATTTCGGCCGGCGCCCGGCGGCCCGCGAACCAGGCGGGCAGGTAGAGCGGTGCCGCGGCGGCTAGTACGACCGCGCCCACCAGCATCGCGGTGCGCACGCTGGTCGCGCCCGCTAGCGCGGTAAGCGTCACCCCGCCCAGCGCGAACGACGGCTGGGCGACCATCGAACTCAGCGACAGCACGCTCGCGCGATACGGGCCGTCCACCTGCCGGTGCAGCAGCCCCGAGTGCAGCGGGTTCGACGCGCCGTGCACCACGTAGCAGGCCAGGTAGGCGGTGAGCACCCCGGCCGGGCCGGCGAGCAGGCCCATGCCGACCACGGTCACGCCCTGCAGGATCCGCATCAGCGCGGCG
>DASVMV010000479.1:0-2697 GCA_036384155.1 Micromonosporaceae bacterium | reverse complement strand
GATGGAGCGGTACTACCAGATCGCCCGCTGCTACCGCGACGAGGACTTCCGGGCCGACCGGCAGCCGGAGTTCACCCAGCTCGACATCGAGATGTCGTTCGTGACCCAGGACGATGTGATCGAGCAGGGTGAGGCGATCGTGGCGGCGCTGTGGCGCGAGCTGGCGGGGTTCGACATTCCGCGTCCCATCCCGCGGATCACCTGGCACGACGCCATGGCGCGGTACGGCTCCGACAAGCCCGACCTGCGCTACGGGATCGAGCTCACCGAGCTGACCGACTACCTGCGCGGCACCGAGTTCCGGGTCTTCGCCGCGGCGATCGACGTGGGCGGCTACGTCGGCGCGGTCGTGATGCCAGGCGGCGCCGCGCAGACCCGCAAAGAACTGGACGCCTGGCAGGACTGGGCCAAGGCGCGCGGCGCGCGCGGGCTGGCGTACGTGGTGCTGGACGCCGAGACCGGCGAGGCCCGCGGGCCGGTGGCGAAGAACCTTTCCGAGGGACATCTCGCGGGGCTCGCCGACGCAGTGGGCGCCAAGCCCGGAGACGCGGTCTTCTTCGCCGCGTCGGCCGACCGGCGCGAGGCGCAGGAACTGCTCGGCGCGGCGCGGGTGGAGATCGCGAAGCGGACCGGCCTGGTCGACGACGACCGTTCCGGGCGGCCCGGCGCAGCCCGCGGGCTGGAACGGTCGCAGGCGTGGGCATTCTGCTGGGTGGTGGACGCGCCGATGTTCGAGAAGGCCGACGACGGCTCGTGGACGGCGGTGCACCACCCCTTCACGTCGCCCAACGCCGAGTGGACCGAGCGGTTCGAGGAGGCGCCGGACCGCGCGCTGGCCTACGCGTACGACATCGTCTGCAACGGCAACGAGATCGGCGGCGGCTCGATCCGTATCCACCGGGCGGATTTGCAACGCCGGGTCTTCGACCTGCTCGGGATCAGCCCGCAGGACGCGGCCGACAAGTTCGGCTTCCTGCTCGAGGCGTTCAAGTACGGGCCGCCGCCGCACGGCGGCATCGCGTTCGGCTGGGACCGGATCTGCATGCTGCTGGCCGGCGCGGATTCGATCCGCGAGGTGATCGCCTTCCCCAAGACGCGCGGCGGCTTCGACCCGCTGACCGGCGCACCGACCCCGATCACGGCCCAGCAGCGGGCCGAGGCCGGTATCGACGCGACGCCGAAGATCGCGATCGGGGCGCATACCGGCACCGCCGGCGTATCCGCCCCGGTCGAACCCTCCTGAGCCGCGCGATCTCCCCGTCGATCATGAAGTTATTGCCTGCCGGCTCGGCGTGTCACGACAATAACTTCATGATCAGCGTAGGAGGTGGGGTGGCGTGACGCTGCTTGTCGTCGGTGCCAGTGGATATCTGGGCGGTGAGGTGTGCCGGCGGGCCGCGGCGGGGGAGCAGGTGGTCGGGACGTACCACCGCTCGGCGCCCGCGAGGCCCGGCATGGTGCCGCTCGACGTACGGGACCGGGCCGCGGTGCGCGCGCTGGTCGCCGACGTACGGCCGTGGGCGGTGCTCAACACGGCATCCGTGTACGGCGATTGGGCGATCTGCGCCGACGGTGCGGCGCACGTGGCCGCCGCCGCGGCCGAGGTGGGCGCCCGGCTCGTGCACCTGTCGACGGACGTGGTGCACGGGGGCCGGCCGCAGCCGTACGCCGATGACGAGCCGCCGAGCCCGATCCTCCCGTACGGGGCGGCGAAGGCCGCCGCGGAGACGGCGGTGGCCGTGCTCGACCCGACCGCTGCCATCGTCCGGACCTCGCTGATCGTCGGCGACGACCGGAGCAGGCACATCCGGCTGTGCCTCGACGCCCTGGCCGGCCGGGCGGCGCTCTTCAGCGACGAGGTCCGCTGCCCGGTGGCGGTCGGCGATCTGGCCGCGGCGGTCCTCGAACTCGCCGCAACCGACTACGCCGGCCGGCTCAACATCGCCGGCCCGGACGCGGTGACCCGGGTCGAGCTGGGCCGGCTGGTGGCCCGGCGGCACGGCCTGGATCCGGCCGGACTCCGATCGATGACCATCGCCGAGTCGAAGTCCGTCCGCCCGGCCGAAATCCAGCTGGACAGCTCGCGCGCCGCCGAGGTGCTCAAGGCGCCGGTACGCGGAATCCACGAGCTGCTCGCGGCCTGATCAACCCCGAACCATCGCCGGAGGGCTGCCGCCTCCTATGCATAACTCTTGTGCATGGGAAGTGTGCATAGTTATTGTGCACGCCATGGAGAGCGTAGGGAACAACCCTCGGGTGGTGCGGCTGAGCCCGGCGCAGATCAAGATCCTGGCCCATCCGCTGCGGGTCCGCCTGCTGGGCCTGCTGCGGACCGACGGTCCGGCCACCGCGACGGCGCTGGCCAGGGCGCTGGACACGAACACGGGTGCCACCAGCTATCACCTCCGGCAACTCGCCGAGGTCGGGCTGGTCGAGGAGGAGCCCGACCGGGGAGCCGGCCGGCAGCGCTGGTGGCGGGCCGCGCACGAGCTGAGCAGCTGGCGCCCCACCGACTTCGACAAAGACCCGGACGCCAGCGCCGCGGTGGACTGGCTTCGCGGCCATCAGGTACGCGTCATGGACGAGCAGGTCGAGCGCTGGCTGGCCGTCGAGCACACGTACCCGATGATCTGGCGGGACACGGCCGGGATGAGCGACATTCCCATGCGGCTCACCCCGCAGCGGGCCCGGTCGCTG
>DASVMV010000478.1:0-12867 GCA_036384155.1 Micromonosporaceae bacterium | reverse complement strand
AGCGGGTCGAGCCGGTCGAGCAGCCCGAGGTCGAGCGCCACAGCGGTGGCACCCGCCGACCGGACCAGGTCCACGGGGACATCGGAAGCACAGCAGTGGACCGCCACCGGCGCGTCGGCGGCGTCGATCACGCCGGACAGCAGATCCCGGGCGAGCGCCGGCTCGACCGGCGGGTAGGCGCCGAGCCCGCTCTCGGTCGGCACCCGGCCGGCGAGCACGGTCGGCAGCGAGGGCTCGTCGAGTTGCAGCAGCACGGTGGCCCGGGGCAGCCGGCGGGACACCTCGGCGACGTGGTTACGCAACCCCTCGGCCAGCGACCCGGCGAGGTCTCGCACCGCGCCGGCGTCGCGCAGCAACCGACCACCGATCGGCAGATCGACGCCGGCGGCCAGGGTCAGCGGACCGGCAGCCTGCAGCTTGATCGTGCCCGCGTACCCGTCGGTCTGTTCGGTGAGCTGGTCAAGGTCCCGCTCCAGCAAATCGCGGGCGCGGCGCAGGTCGCGGCCCGGGCGGGCGGCGATCCGCCACCGGGCGACGTACAACTCGACCGGCAGGTCCACGAGCAGGGCGGCGGTGCGGCCGATCAGGTCGGCACCGGGCCCGCGGGCGGGCAGTTCCGGCAGGTGGGGAAGGTCCGGCAGGTCGCCGAGGACGATCCGCTGCGCTTCGGCGACGTCGGTGCCGGGCAGCGAGCCGATGCCGGTCGCGGCACCGGCCGGCCACGGCCACCTGGGCTTGGTCATGATCGCGAGGTTACCGGGTGATCGTGGCGGAGCCGAGCACAACGTCGCCGGCCGGGTCCGGCCGGTACGCCACAATCGCCTGGCCCGCGGCCACTCCGCGCGCCGGGCGGTGCAGCCGCGCGTACAGCCCGGTGGTGTCGACCCGTACGGTCGCCGGAACCACCCCGCCATGGGCCCGCAGTTGCACCTCGCAGTCGACCGGCCCGGCCGGCCGTGGACCTCCGGTCCACACCACCCGCTCCCCCGCCACCTCGGTGGCATCCAGCGCCTCGGCCGGTCCCACGGTGATGGTGTTCGTCGTCGGCGTGATGGACAGCACGTACCGCGGCCGGCCGTCCGGGGCGGGCACGCCCAGGGACAGCCCCCGGCGCTGGCCGACGGTGTACGCGTACGCGCCGGAATGGGCGCCGACCACCGCCCCGGTCTGCGCGTCGATGATGTCTCCGGGCTCTTCGCCGAGCCGGTCGGCGAGGAAGCCCCGGGTGTCGCCGTCGGCGATGAAGCAGATGTCGTGGGAGTCGGGCTTGTCGGCCACCGCGAGCCCACGGCGGGCGGCTTCGGCGCGCACCGCGGTCTTGGTGGAGTCGCCCAACGGGAAGATCGACCGGTCGAGCTGCTCGCGGGTCAGCACGGCCAACACGTACGACTGATCCTTGGCCGCGTCCACGCTGCGGCGCAGCAGGCCGTCCGGGCCGAGCCGGGCGTGGTGGCCGGTGACCACGGCGTCGAACCCCAGCGCGACGGCCCGGTCCAGCACCGCCGCGAACTTGATCTTCTCGTTGCACCGCAGGCACGGGTTGGGGGTGCGGCCGGCCGCGTACTCGGCAACGAAGTCGTCGACCACGTCGGCGTGAAACCGGTCGGCCAGGTCCCAGACGTAGAACGGGATCCCGATCACGTCCGCCGCCCGGCGCGCGTCGCGGGCGTCTTCGAGCGTGCAACAGCCGCGGGCACCGGAGCGGTAGGTCTGCGGGTTACGGGCGAGCGCGAGGTGTATGCCCGTGACGTCGTGCCCCGCCGCGGCCGCGCGCGCCGCGGCCACCGCGGAGTCGACCCCGCCGGACATGGCTGCCAGCACCCTCACCGAGCTGCTCCCTTCATCCCATCGAGGGTAGCCGCCGCCCGGCCGAACCCCTCCGTTGCTCGTCGATCATGGAGTTGTGGTGGGTGACAAAGGTCGCGACTGGGGGTTCATCCGGCACCACAAGTCCATGATCGACGGGGCGGGGTGGGCGGGTCGGTCAGTGGCGCACCGAGCGGATCGCGCCGGCCCGGCGGGCCCGCTCGACCGCCCCGGGCAGCGCCGCCAGCAGGGCGTCGACGTCGGCCCCGGTCGACGTGTGCCCGAGCGTGAACCGCAGCGAAGACCGCGCCCGGTCGTCGTCGGCACCCATCGCCAGCAGCACATGCGAGGGCTGAGCCACGCCCGCGGAACAGGCCGAGCCGGTCGAGCAGGCGATGCCGTTGGCGTCGAGCAGCAGCAACAGGGCGTCGCCCTCACAACCGGGGAAGGAAAAGTGCGCGTTACCCGGCAGGCGGTCCACCGGGTCGCCGTTGTAGATCGCGTCGGGAATGGCCTGCCGGACCCGGGCGACCAGGTCGTCCCGCAGCGCGCCGATGCGCGCGGCGTACTCCGCCTGGCCTTTCACCGCGGTCTCCACCGCGACGGCGAAGGCGACGATGCCGGCCGCGTCCAGCGTTCCCGAGCGCACATCGCGCTCCTGCCCGCCGCCGTGCAGCAGGGGCGTGGCAGCCACGTCGCGGGCGAGTAGCAGCGCACCCACGCCGACCGGACCGCCGAGCTTGTGCCCGGTCACCGTCAGGGCGGCGGCGCCGCTCGCCGCGAAGTCGACCGGTACCTGCCCGACGGCCTGGATGGCATCCGTGTGGAACGGAACGCCGCGCGCGGCGGCAACGGCGGCCAGGTCGGCCACCGGCTGCAACGTGCCGACCTCGTTGTTCGCCCACATCACGCTGACCAGGGTGATCTCGCCCGCGCGGGCCGCAAGTTCGGCGTCCAGCACGGCCGGGCTCACCCGGCCCGCCCCGTCGACCGGCAGCCAGGTGACCGACGCGCCCTCGTGTCGCTCGAGCCAGGTCACCGCGTCCAGTACGGCGTGGTGCTCGACGGCGCTCGCCACGACTCGGGCGCGGGACGGGTCGGCTGCCCGGCGCGCCCAGAAGATGCCCTTGGCCGCGAGGTTGTCGCTCTCGGTGCCGCCGCCGGTGAAGATCACCTCAGACGGGCGGCCGCCCAGCACGGCGGCGACCCGCTCCCGCGACTCTTCCACTCGCCGCCGGGCGCAGCGGCCCGCGGCGTGCAACGACGACGCGTTGCCGACCTCGCGGGCGGTAGCCACGTACGCCGCCAGCGCCTCGTCGAGCATCGGCGTGGTCGCCGCATGATCCAGGTAAGCCATCGCTCTTCAGCCTATCCGGGGCGCCTGGTGCCAGCCGGAGCGACCGGATTCCGGGGAGCCCGCTCGCGGAGGGATCAAGCCTGATCGCCCGGAGCGGGTGGGCTCCCCGGAAACCTCACTTGCGCTTACGGACCTCGTCCGCCGCCTGCGGCACGACCTTGAACAGGTCGCCCACCACGCCGAAGTCGGCGAGCTCGAAGATCGGCGCCTCAGCGTCCTTGTTGACGGCGACGATGGTCTTGGACGTCTGCATGCCGGCCCGGTGCTGGATCGCGCCGGAGATACCCAGGGCGACGTACAACTGCGGCGACACCGTCTTGCCGGTCTGCCCGACCTGGAACTGGTGCGGATAGAAACCGGAGTCGACCGCGGCCCGCGATGCCCCCACGGCGCCGCCGAGCAGGTCAGCCAGCTCTTCGACCAGCTTGAAGTTGTCGGCGTTGCCCACGCCCCGGCCGCCGGAGACCACGATCGACGCCTCGGTGAGTTCCGGCCGGGTGCCCTTCTGCTCGGCGACCCGATCGACCACCCGAGCCAGCTTGTCGGCGTCGCCGAGCTGGACGTCGAGCCGCTCGACCGACGGCGTCGCCGGCGCGGGAGCCGGCTGGACCGAGTTCGGCCGCAGCGTCACCAGCGGCAGCCCCCGGGTGACCGTGGACTTGACGATGGTCGACCCCGCGAACGCGACCTGGGTGGCGGTGCCGTCCGGGGCCAGCCCGACCACGTCGGTCAGGATGCCGTTGTCGAGCTTGACGGCCAGCCGGGTGGCGATCTCCTTGCCCTCCTGACTCGAGGCGAGCAGGACGGCTGCGGGCTGCACCCGCTTGACCAGCTCGGCGAGCACGGTGGCCTTGGGCGCCACCAGGTAGCCGTCGATGTCGTCGCCTTCCGCGGCGTAGATCTTCTGTGCGCCGTACTCGCCCAGCTTTTCGCCGAGCGCGTCGGCGGCGCCGGCACCGCCGAGCACGACCGCGGACGGCGTCCCAATCTCGCGGGCGAGGGTGAGCAGCTCCAGGGTGACCTTCTTGACGCCGAACTCGCGGGTGGCTTCGACGACGACGAGGACTTCAGCCATGATGTGCGACCCCTCAGACGAACTTCTCGGAGGCGAGGAACTCGACCAGCTTGACGCCGCCCTCGCCCTCGTCGGTGATCTTCTGACCGCCGGAGCGTGGCGGGCGCTTGGTGTGCTCGAGGACGGCACTCGTGGCGCCGTCGAAGCCCACCTCGGTGGGCGCGACGCCGAGGTCAGCCAGGGACAGGGTCTGCACCGGCTTCTTCTTGGCCGCCATGATGCCCTTGAACGACGGGTAGCGCGGCTCGTTGATGGTGTCCCAGACCGAGACGATGGCCGGCGTGGCGGCACTGACCACCTCATAGCCCTCTTCGGTCTGCCGCTCGACGGTGAGCGTCGACCCGTCGACGGTCAGCTTGCGCGCCCCGGTCAGCGCCGCGATGCCCAGCCGCTCGGCCAGCATGTGCGGCATCACCTGCACCCGGCCATCGGTCGACTCGGCGCCGCAGATGACCAGATCGGCGTTGAGCGTGGCCAGCGCGGCCGCCAGGACCTTCGAGGTGGTGACCGCGCACGAGCCGTGCAGCGCATCGTCGAGCACGTGTACGGCCTTGTCCGGCCCCATCGACAGCGCCTTGCGGATCGACTCGGCGGCGCGGTCCGGGCCCATGGTCAGGATGGTCACCTCGGCGCCGTGCGCCTCCTTGATCCGCAACGCCTCTTCGATGGCGTACTCGTCCATCTCGTTGATGACGTTGTTTGCCGACCCGCGGTCGACGGTGTTGTCGTCACTGCGCAGGTTGCGCTCCGCGCCGGAGTCGGGCACCTGCTTGACGAGTACGACGATATTCATCGCGCTTCGACGACCTCCTGTTGGTATGGCGAACCTCGCCCATGCCTGGGCGCAGCCTGCCGCGTCCGGTGACGCTCAGTCAACCGCAGGCGCTGGGAAACCAGGCCTCCGGGACGTGTCCATGGGAAATGTTACCTGCGAGTAGCTTTGGCGCCTCCGACGCGCGTGAGTGAGGAGGCTCACCCCGGTACGCCCAGCGCGGCGCGCACCTTGTCGACCATCGCCATCTCGGCCGGGTCCGCCCCCGCCGACGCACCGGCAGCCCGGTTCGCGGCGGCCAGCACGGTGCTGCGGTACTTGTCCACCTCGTCCGGCGCCTTCTCGCCGAGGATCTCCACCGAACGGCGCAGCAGTGGCAGGACCAGTTCCTCGACCTTGCCGGGATCATCTCTCGGCAGTTGCGGCAGGCCGCCGGTGGTGAGCGCCTCTTTGACCAGCCCGGAGGTGCCGGAGATCACGTCGGAGGCGGCAAAGCTCTCCCGGATCATGCCGATCAGCCCGGGATCGGCATTGGACACCAGGAAGATCGCGCCGAAGGCGGCCGTCTTCAGGGTCGCCATCTCGCCGGCGCTCAACTGCTGGCCCACGCTCATGGAGTGTAGATGTACGGCGTGGTCGTGGTGACCGACACGAAGCCCAACCGCTCCAGGATGGGCCGGCTGTCGTCGGAGGCGTCGACCTGCAGCATCGTGAAGCCACGGGAATCGGCCAGCCGCGCCCGGTAGGTCACGAGCGCCCGGTACAGCCCGCGGCGGCGCCACTGCGGCAGCGTCGAGCCGCCCCACAGGGTGGCGAAACCGGTACCGGTGACGTACCGCACCCAGCCGGCACTGACCACCTCGCCGTCGGCTTCGGCCACCACGACCGTCAGCCCATGCTGGTCCGCCGCGATTTCCCGCTCCAGCCCGTCGGCCAGCCAGCCGCGCTGGGCCTGCCAGACCTTGGCCTCCATCTCGGCGATCCGGTCCAGGTCGGCCCGGGCGGCCACCTCACGGAGTCGTACGCCGTCGGGCAGCACCGGCAGCACGGCCGCGAGCGGGGCGACCGGGCCGATCACCACCGTCTCGCGATCTTCCGGCCGGAACCCCGCGGCCCGCAGCCGGTCGCCCAGGTCGGCGGGCCGGTCGTGACCGTGCAGCTTCCACTCGACCGGCTCGCCGCGCCGGGCGAACAGGTCCCGCTGCCGGGCGATCAGCTCGTCGAGACCGGCACCGGACAGTCCACCCAGGTCCCGGTACGTCAGGAAGCCGCCCTGGTCGAGGCCCAGGATGCGGACCAGCGGGCCGTCCCGCTCCACGGTCACCCCGGCCGGCACCGGGTCGGGCGCCCGGGCCCGCAACTGGTTGTCGTACGCGTCGCGGAGGGTGTTCACGTCGAGATCGGTCACTCGTCCAGGCTACGGGCCGGCGCCAGCCGATAATCATGGCGTGCTCCGTTCGATCAGGCAGTGGTTCGATCCGCATGCGGTACGGCAGGTGGGCAGCACCCCCGACTACCGCTTCTCGCTGGCCAACGAACGGACGTTCCTGGCCTGGATCCGCACCGGGCTGGCGTTGATCGCGGGTGGGCTGGCCGCCGCGCAGTTCCTCCCGCCGCTTCCGCTGCCCCTCCTGCGCGAGGGGATCGCGACTGCACTGCTGGTGCTGGGCGGCGCGGCGGCCATTTCGGCCGTCGACCGCTGGAACCGCGCCGAGCGGGCGATGCGGCTCGGCGAGGACCTGCCGGCGTCCCGGTTCCCGGCCGTGCTGGCGGCGCTGGTCGGCCTCGGTGCCCTGGTGCTCGTGGCTGCGGTGCTCGTGCAGGCGGTCCGCGGCCGGTGAGCCGGGACCCGGGCCTGCAGCCGGAGCGCACCCGCCTGGCCTGGCGGCGTACGGCACTGGCGCTGGGGATCGTCGCCGTCCTGATCGTACGGATGTCCTTCCCGCTCGGCCGGGCGGCCGCCCTGCCGATCGCTGCGGCGCTCCTCGCCTGGGTGACCGGCATAACCGTGGCGTACCGCGAGGGCGGCCGGATGATCGAACGCGAACCCGCCGCCCCTGGCCGGTCACTGGTCGTCGTCGCACTTCTCACGGCCACGTACGCCGCCCTCGGCGTGGTCCTCGTGGGGACTTCGCTGGGCTGACCCGGGCCGGGAGCGTCATGATGGCGGCATGGCCCGCGTGTTCGCGCTCCTCCTGCTCGCGCATACCGTCCTGGCTGTCGGCACGCTGATCAGCTGCCTGTCCGCGGAGAGCGACGAGATCCGGGGGCTGCCCCGAATGGCGTGGGTGCCGGTGATCCTCCTCGTCCCGCTGCTGGGCCCGATCACGTGGTTCGTCGCCGGGCGCCCGGTCCCGGCTGGCACGGCGCGCGGATGGCCGTTCGGAACGGCGATTCCCGGTTCACCGCGCCGGCCGGTCGCGCCGGACGACGACACCGACTTCCTCCGCTCGCTCGACACCACCCGATCCCGCGAGGACCGTGACCTGTTCGAGCGCTGGGAGCGGGACCTGCGCCGCCGCGAAGACGACCTCCGCCGTGGCCAGAACGACGACCTCCGCCATGGCCAGAACGACGACCTCCGCCGCCAGAACGAGGAGGGCCAGCCGGAGGGGTAGGTCCAACCCGCCTCTCCGTACGCCGCCCATGGGTCCGAACTGGGCGGGCTCGGCCCAGGCAGAATCGACGGCGTGCAGATCGCGATGCTGGGCCCGCTGGCGGTCGCGGGCGCCGACGGTGCTCCGGCGGCCGGACCACCACCGCAGTGACGGCTCGCGACCTCGTGCGGGTCACACTCGCCGGGTGAACGCCCGCAGCGACAGCGGCACGAAGAGCACCACGATCGCCGCGGCCCACAACAGGGACTGGATCACCGGCCAGGCCACCGGGCCGCTCAGCAGAAGGCCACGGACGGCGTCGGCGACGATGGTGACCGGGTTGACCTCGACCCACGTCTGGAGCCAGCCCGGCATCTTGTCCGTCGGGACGAAGACGTTGCTGGTGAAGGTCAACGGGAAGATCACCATAAAGCCGAAGATCTGCACCTTCTCCGGCTCGCTGACCAGCAGGCCGACCAGCACCGAGATCCACGACGTGGCCAAGGAGAACACCAGCAGCAGCGCGAAGGCGCCGAGCACGCCGAGCACGCCGTTGCCGACCCGGAACCCCATGACCATGCCGATGCCGAGCAGCAGCGCGATCGACCAGGCCTGCTTGACCGTGTCGGCAAGGATCCGGCCGGCCAGCGGCGACCAGCGGGCGATCGGCAGGGACCGCAGCCGGTCGAACACGCCCTTGGTCAGATCGGTGTTGAGCCCGAACCCGGTGGTCATGGTGGCGAACAGCGCATTCTGCACCATAATGCCGGGCAGCATGAACTTCAGATAGTCGCCGGACGAGCCGGCGATCGCGGTGCCGAAGACGTACGTGAACAGCAGCACGAACATGATCGGCTGGATGCTCAGGTCGAGCAGTTCCATCGGGTTGTGCCGGATCTGCACCAGACTGCGCCAGGCCAGACTGAGGGTCTGCCGGAGTCCGGCCGCAGGGCTGACCGACCGACTCGGTACGACCGGCGGGTGCAGGGCGGCGGCGGTGGCGGTCATGCCGAGGTCCTCTCCGGCCGAGCCGCGTGCCGGCCGTTCTCGCTAACCCGACCGTCGTCGGTCGAAGTGCCTTCGTCGTTGTCGTCCTCGGCCCGGTGCCCGGTGAGGGTGAGGAAGACCTCGTCCAGGGTCGAGCCGCGCAGCGACAGCTCGGCGACTCGGATCTGGGCCCGGTCGAGCCGGCGCACCGCCGCCGGCAGAACCGCGTCGTCGATGGCCGGGACGGTGACCGCCGTCTGGTTGATCTCCGGCTCGGCGCCGGCGACCTCAGCCATGATCGAGATCACGGTGCCCAGGTCCGCCGGATCCGCCGGACGTACGGTCAGTGCCTGTCCGCCGGTCTTCAGCTTGAGTTCCTCTGGTGCGCCCTGGGCGATGACCCGGCCGTGGTCGACCACGGCGATCTCGTCGGCGAGCTGGTCCGCCTCGTCGAGGTACTGCGTGGTCAGCAGCACGGTCACCCCCGTGCCCACCAGCTCTCGGACGATTCCCCACAGCTCGTTGCGGCTGCGCGGGTCGAGGCCGGTCGTCGGCTCGTCGAGGAAGAGCAGCTGGGGCCGGCCGACGAGGCTCGCGGCCAGGTCGAGCCGGCGACGCATGCCGCCGGAGTAGGTCTTCGTGGCCCGGTCGGCCGCGTCAGAGAGGTGGAAGTCGGCCAGCAACTCCCGCGCCCGGGCCTTCGCCGCCGCCTTGGGCAGGCCCAGGAGGCGGCCGATCAACAGCAGGTTTTCCGTGCCGGTCAGCGTCTCGTCGACCGAGGCGTACTGGCCGGTGAGGCCGATCAACTGGCGAACCTGGTGGGCGTCGCGAAGCACGTCGTAGCCGCCCACCCTGGCGCTGCCCGCGTCGGGTCGCAGCAGGGTGGCGAGCACGCGCACCGCGGTGGTCTTTCCCGCGCCGTTCGGCCCCAGCAGGCCGAAGACCGTTCCGGTCTGCACGGCGAGGTCCACACCAGCCAGGGCCGTCGTCGCGCCGAAGCGCTTGACCAGCCCGTCAGCCTGGATGGCATAGCTCATCGAGATCTCCCGTCCCTTTTCGGTGACCCCACCATGCCGGTCGTCCCTGACCGCCCGCTGACATTTTCCGCGCCGGGCTGACATTCCCCTGATCCGCGCAGCGCGCAGCGGGGCCGGCGGGTCAGGCGAGGTTGGACGAGCGTGGGTAGGTGTCTGCGGGATCGGTAAGCACGTTGACCAGGTACGGCACGCCGGCGTCGAAGGCCCGCCGCAGCGCCGGCCGGAGGTCGCCCGCTTTGGCCACCGTCTCGCCGGCGCCCCCCAACGCCTTGACGACCTCGTCATACCGGAGCTCGGGTTGCAGCTCGGCGGCGACGTCGTAGCCGTACATCGCCCGCATCGGATGCTTTTCCAGGCCCCAGATGCCGTTGTTGCCGACCACGATGACCACCGGCAACTTCTGCCGGACCAGGGACTCGACGTCCATCAGCGAGAAACCCGCGGCGCCGTCGCCCATCAACACGCAGATCTGCCGGTCCGGGTAGGTGACCCGGGCGCCCATGGCGTAGCCCATGCCGGTGCCCAGGCAGCCGTACGGGCCCGGGTCGAGCCAGGTGCCGGGCACTGCCGGTTCGAGGTAGCGCCCGGCGTACGAGACGAAGTCGCCGCCGTCGCCGATGGTGACCGCGTCCCGGGCCAACACCCGGCGCAGCTCGCCATAGACGCGGGCCGGCCGGATCGGGTCGGTCTCGGCCGCCATCTCCTCCTCGGCGCGGACCCGCGCGGCGTCCTCGGCGACGCGCAGGTCGGCGATCCAGCGCTCATGGTTCTCCCGCTGGCCGGCGTCGTCGGCGAGGCCGGACAGGACGAGCCGCAGGTCGCCGGCAGGCGCCACGGCCGGCTGGACGTGCTCAGCGAGCTGGCTGGGCGCGTCGACGATGTGGACGAGCTGGGCGTCGCCGAAGTCGCCGAAGCCCAGCCGGAAGTCCAGCGGCGTGCCGACGACGACGACCACGTCGGCACGCTGCAACGCCTTACGCCGGGCCTTGGCGAAGGCCAGTGGGTGCTCGGGCGGGAGCGCACCGCGGCCCATCCCGTTGGCGAAGACGGGGACCTGCAGCGCCTCGGCGGCCTCACGCAGCGCCGCGACCGCGTTTCCGGCGTACACGTCGGAGCCCGCGATGATGACCGGGCGCTGCGCCGTTGCGATCAGCCGGCCGGCCCGCGCCACCTGCTCGGGGTCGGGCTCGACGACCGGGACGGCCGGCGGCGGCGGCGTGGCGGCGGCCGCGACCGAGAACACCACCTCGAGCGGCAGGTCCAGAAATACCGGACCGCGGTGCGGGGTGAGCGCGACGGTCACCGCCTCGGTCACCGCGCGCGGGACGGCGTCGATGGAGAAGATCGTCTCGGCGTGCTTGGTGACCGGCGCGACCAGCGGCAGGTGATCGATCTCCTGCAGGCTGCCGGCACCCCAGCGGAAGGCCGGCGCCCGGCCGCCGAGCACCAGCACCGGGGAACCGTTGAAGTAGGCCGTGGTGAGTCCCGAGATGCCGTTCGTCACCCCGGGCCCAGCGGTCAGCACGGCCAGGCCCGGCCGGCGCTGCAGCTTGGCGACCGCTTCGGCGGCGAACACGGCGGACTGCTCGTGCCGCACGTCGTAGATCGGAAACTCGGCGCGGTGCGCGGCGTCGTACAGCGGGAAGACGTGCCCGCCGGACAGGGTGAACATCTCCCGTACGCCGGCGGCCCGCAATGCCGCCAGCGCCAGGTCGCCGCCGTGCCCCTCGATCTCGGTCATCCACCGCTCCCGTCGTCGGTCTGTCTGGGGAAAGCTACCGGCCGGTGAAGTTCGGCCTGCGCTTCTCGACGAAGGCGGCCATGCCCTCGCGCCGGTCGTCGGTGGCGAAAAGCGCTGCGAAGAGCTGACTTTCCCAGGCCAGGCCCGAAGCCAGAGCCATATCCAACCCGCCGTCGACGGCGAGCTTGGCCGCGCGCAGCGCCTGTGCCGGCCCGGACAGGTACGGCTGCACGAGCGCGACCGCCTCGTCGTAGACCCGGCCGGCGGGTACGACCCGGTCGGCGAGGCCGATCCGGAGCGCCTCCTGGGCGTTCACCATGCGCCCCGACATGACCAGGTCCTTGGCCCGGGCCGGGCCGACCAGACGGGCCAGCCGCTGAGTGCCACCGGCGCCGGGAATGATGCCGAGCTTGATCTCCGGCTGGCCGAGCTTGGCGTCCTCGGCCACCACCCGCCAGTCGCACGCCAGCGCGAGTTCGCAGCCGCCGCCGAGGGCATAGCCGGTGATCGCCGCCACCACCGGCTTGGGGATGCGGGCGATCGCACCGAGCGCACTGGACAGCTCGGCCGCCCGGGCCGCCATGTCCACGTAGGACATCTCGGCCATCTCCTTGATGTCGGCCCCCGCCGCGAAGACCTTCTCGCCGCCGTACACGATGACCGCGCGGACCTCGGAGTCGGCGGTGGCCGCGGTCGCGGCGGCGCGCAACTCCTCCTGCACCTGGGTGTTGAGCGCGTTCATCGGCGGCCGCTCCAACCGGATCGTCCCGATGCCGTCCTTGATCTCCACCCGCACGAAGTCGCTCACCCTGGGCCTGCCTTTCGGTTCGGGGTCGCCAACCGGTCGCGAGACACATTACGGGCCCGATCCAGTGGGTACGTAGTCTGGAGTGCGACGGCAGGCGGCGACCATGGTGATGTACTACGACGACAGATCGGTGCAGATCACGTCGGACGAGTTCCGGGTGGACGGGCGCGGCTATCCCCTGGGAACCCTGACTCGGGTGTGGCACCGGCGGGGACGCCGATCCTGGCGTAGGGTCGCCGGCCGCGGCGCGCTCGGCATGGTGCTGCTCGTGCCCCTCGCCACCGCCGCGCTGGGCCTGGTCGTGGCGCTGCAACTAAACGCGTCGGCCACCGTCACGGTCGCCCTGGTGGGTGCCGCGGTTCTGCTCGGCCTGGCCGTCCGGCCGCTCGCGGACCTGCTGCTCGACCGGCTGGACCGCTCGTACGACCGCGGCAGCCACGATCGGGAGATCTGGGCCGAGATTCAGGGCCGGCAGATCCGGTTGCTGCAGACCGACGACGCCCAGCGGTTCGGCCGGATCTACCGCGCCCTGCAGCGGGCGATCGAGGCGCCGTCCCCGCGGGCGATTCGCCGCCCCCGGTTCTCCCCCACCGCGGGCGGCCACTTGGCCGGACACCGGCAGCGCGGTCACGATCGGCCAGGCCAGTAGCACCGCGGCGGCGCAGCCGGCCAGCCAGCCGGGCGCGG
>DASVMV010000477.1:0-2438 GCA_036384155.1 Micromonosporaceae bacterium | reverse complement strand
AACGACCGGGGCGACCGCAACGACCGGGGCGACCGCAACGACCGGGGCGACCGCAACGACCGGGGCCAGCGGGCTTCGGATCGGGACGGCGACGGTGACGACGACGGCGACGGCGGCCGGCGCGGTCGGCGCAGCCGGTTCCGCGACCGCCGACGCGGCCGCGACCGGGCCGACAGCGGCGAGGGTGCGCGCGAGCCGCAGGTCAGCGAGGACGACGTCCTCGTTCCGGTGGCCGGCATCCTCGACGTGCTCGACAACTACGCCTTCGTGCGGACCACCGGCTACCTGGCCGGCCCGAACGACGTGTACGTATCGATGTCCCAGGTCAAGAAGTACGGCCTGCGCCGCGGCGACGCGCTCACCGGCGCGGTGCGCGCCACCCGAGACGGTGAGCAGCGCCGCGACAAGTACAACCCGCTGGTACGGCTCGACACCGTCAACGGGATGGACCCGGAAGAGGCCAAGCGGCGCCCGGAGTTCTACAAGCTGACTCCGCTCTACCCACAGGAGCGGCTGCGGCTGGAGACCGAGCCGCACATCCTGACCACCCGGGTCATCGACCTGGTCACGCCGATCGGCAAGGGCCAACGGGCGCTCATCGTGTCCCCGCCCAAGGCGGGTAAGACGATGATCCAGCAGGCGATCGCCAACGCGATCACCCGCAACAACCCCGAGTGCCACCTGATGGTCGTACTGGTCGACGAGCGGCCCGAAGAGGTCACCGACATGCAGCGCTCGGTGAAGGGCGAGGTCATCGCCTCGACCTTCGACCGGCCGCCGCAGGACCACACGACCGTCGCCGAATTGGCGATCGAGCGGGCCAAGCGCCTGGTCGAGCTGGGCCACGACGTCGTCGTGCTGCTTGACTCGATCACCCGCCTGGGCCGGGCGTACAACCTGGCGGCACCGGCCAGCGGCCGGATCCTGTCGGGTGGTATCGACTCGACCGCGCTCTACCCGCCGAAGCGCTTCCTCGGTGCGGCCCGCAACATCGAGAACGGTGGCTCGCTGACCATCATCGCCAACGCGCTGGTCGAGACCGGCTCGATGATGGACACGGTCATCTTCGAAGAGTTCAAGGGCACCGGCAACGCCGAGTTGCGACTCGACCGGAAGATCGCCGAGAAGCGGGTGTTCCCGGCCATCGACATCGACCCGTCGGGCACCCGGCGGGAGGAGGTCCTGCTCGCGCCTGAGGAGATTGCGATCATCCACAAGCTCCGCAGGGTGCTGCACTCGCTCGACTCGCAGGCCGCGATCGACCTGCTGCTCGACCGGCTCAAGCAGAGCCGGACGAACATCGAGTTCCTGATGCAGATCGCGAAGTCGACGCCGGGCGAGTAGCCCGGTCCGCTGACGCGGAAGAACGATGACGAGGCACGGCCCACCGGGTCGTGCCTCGTCCGTCTCGGGGCGAACCGCTAGTCCGGGCCGCGATCGGGGGGCGGCACCTGCGGGACGGGGGGCGGCACCTGCGGGACGGGGAGCGGCAGGTCGCGCCCGGCGAGAAACCGTTCGTGCATGCTGCGGATCACGTCCTCGTCGATCCGCTCCTCGCCGGCCCGGGTCGCGTTGCGGCGGAGAACCTCGTCCAGCGGCACGTCGGTGAAGTCGTACACCTCGAACTTCGCCCCGAGGCGGGCGGCCAGCCGGGCCCAGTCCCGTACGGTGCGTGCCCGCAAGTTGGTGTCGTCGACGCACACGTCCGTGCCGGCCCGCAGCAGCGCCTCGACCTGTGCCCGCTGGGCGATGGTCACCTGCCACTCGGCCCACTGGGTGAGCAGCCGTCCGCCGTGCAGCATCCGGCGCAGGTCGTCGCGATTGACCCGGGCCACCCGGGGCTGGAGGGTACGGGCGTACGTGGTCTTGCCCGAGCCGGGCAGCCCCCGGGTGACGATCAGGCGGGCCATGCCCTCACCCCCGCATGATTATTGCCGCGGACGCGCGGGAATCCGGCAGAGGCCCGGTTTGTTGACTCCACCGGGTGCCGTGTGGCCCGGATTCGAATCCGCAGCCGTCGCATGGCACACTGGTCAGTCGGCCAGGGGTTCCGGTTCACGCCCGAGTTCGCGCGTTACCGCGGCGAGCGTCGACGGCGACCCGGCGACCATCGATGAGAGGACCGAGGCGACATGAAGCCCAACATCCACCCCGAGTACGTCACCACCGAGGTCACGTGCGCGTGCGGCAACACCTTCACCACCCGTAGCACCGCCAAGGGCGGCAAGATCCACGCCGAGACCTGCAGCGCGTGCCACCCGTTCTACACCGGCAAGCAGCGTGTGCTCGACACCGCCGGCCGGGTCGCGAAGTTCCAGCAGAAGTACGCCAAGGTCCAGAAGGCCGCCCCGAAGAACAAGGGCAAGTAGCTGCTCCCACGGCGCCCGCCCGTCCCGGCTCCCGCGGGGCGGGGCGGGCGCCGTCGGTATCAGGCCCCT
>DASVMV010000476.1:0-3909 GCA_036384155.1 Micromonosporaceae bacterium | reverse complement strand
GCCACCGGCGCCGTGGCAACCGCGCGCAGCGCGGCCCGCGCCGCACCGACGCCGGCCGCGGCGACGACCACCCGGCCGAGAAGGCGACGTCCGGTCACGGGATCACGTTCCCAACGCTCATTCGGGCATCTTCGGCATCAGCGAGGCCGCACCGGTGGCCAGGCCGTACTGCCCGGCGCGGTTGAGCTGGACCTGCTCGATCGTGGCGAGCGCGGTGACCACCTGTCCCTGGGAGGTGTTGGCGTTGTCGACCGTGGAGACGGTCTTCGACAGCGCGGGGTCGGACCGCACGGCGGCCACCACGTTGCCGTCCCCCGCCCCGCTGCCGGCGACGACCAGCGGGACGGCCTTGTCGAACTCGACGACCATCGTCACCACTGCCCGGTCCTTTTCCGCGGAGTCCCGGTCGACATGCGGCGGCCCGCTCACCACCACAACCGTGTCGGCCGGTCCGGTGACCTCGTCGTCGACGGTGAGGAACCCGTTGCTGGCGTACGCCTTGAGCACCGCCCGGCGGTCGCCGTCGGATGCGGCCGTGGGGCCGCGATCGAGCAGGGCGCTGGCCAGTTGCGCGCTGGAGGTCTCGACGCCGTTGCTGTTGCCCGGCAATCCGGCCGCCGGCACCGTCGGCTGCGCCGACCGGGCCGCCAACCCGAGCAGGTCGTTGTTGCTGTCCGGGTTGACGAACTTGTCCTGCATGTCGATCCGCCCGGTGACCCTGGCTCCGGCCATCCGCAGCATGTCGATGACGCCGTCGGCGTGCTCCTGCCCGCGGGGCAGCGTCACCACCAGGACCCGCCGGTTGGCCAACTTGCCGTGCAGGAGGATCGGAGCTGCTTCAGTCGCGAAGTCCTCCTCCCGGTTGACCTCGTCCTGCAGGCTGCCGACCGTGTCGCGGAGCTGCTGGTTGTCCTTCCGCAAGGCGGTGACGGTGTTCTTGAGCGAGTCGGCGACCGGCCCGTTCAGGGCGGCGGTGCCCAGGACCAGGCCGATGGCCAGGGCGAGGAACACCGCGGTCAGCGACACGACGTGGTACCGGAAATTGATCACACGTGGGCCCTCTTGATCGATCGGCTGCTAGAAGAGCTGTCCCAGCTGGAAGACCAAATTGTTCCACCATTCGGAAGCGACGCCGAGATAGGCCTTGCCCACGGTGGACACGGCGACGGCGGAGGTCAGGGCGGCGATCGCCGACAGGACGAGCAGCAGCAGTGACGAGCCGGAGATGCTCTGCCGGTAGAGCCGGCTCACGCCCTTGGCGTCGACGAGCTTGCCACCCACCTTCAGCCGGGTCAGGAACGTCGAGGCCATGCCGCCGCGGCCCTTGTCGAGGAACTCAACGAGGTTGTAGTGGGTGCCGACCGCGACGAGCAGGGACGCGCCCTTTTCGTCGGCCAGCAGCATGGCGAGGTCTTCGCTGGTGGCCGCCGCCGGGAACGTGATCGCCGAGACGCCGAGCTGCTCGACCCGGGCCAGGCCCGGCGCGCGACCGTCCGGGTACGCGTGCACCACCACCTCGGCGCCACAGCGCAGGACGTCGTCGGTGACCGAGTCCATGTCGCCGATGATCATGTCGGGCGTGTAACCGGCTTCGACCAGCGCGTCGGCGCCGCCGTCGACGCCGATCAGCACCGGCTTGAATTCGCGGATGTACGGGCGCAGCACGTCGAGGTCGGCCTTGTAGTCGTATCCGCGTACGACGATGAGGCAGTGCCGGCCGCGGACCCGGGTCTCGATATCGGGCACGCCGACGCCGTCGAGCAGCAGGTCGCGCTCCTGCTTGAGATAGTCCATCGTGTTGGCGGCGAAGGCCTCCAGCTGCACCGACAGCCCTTCCCGCGCGTCGGCCATGGCCTTGGCAACGGTCTCGCTGTCCTGCCGGATGCCGTGTGCGACGGGTTCGTCGCCGACGAACACGGTGTTGCCGTCGACCCGCACGAAGTCGCCCTCGCCCACCCGGTCGAAGATCCCCTCGCCGAGGTCGTCGACCAGCGGAATACCGGCGGTGACCAGCACCTCCGGCCCGAGGTTGGGGTACCGGCCGGACACCGAGGGCTTGGCGTTGAGGACCGCGGCGACGCCGACCGCCACAAGCGAGTCGGCAGCGACGCGGTCGAGGTCGACGTGGTCGATGATCGCGATGTCGCCCGGGCGCAGCCGGCCCGCCAGACGTTTAGTCCGGCGGTCGAGGCGCGCGGTGCCGGCGACAGCTCCGGGCTCGGCGCTGCGGCGGCGACGCAACGTAGGCAGACGCATCGTGACCATCCTGGCAGGTAGAGCAGAACTTATCGCGGCCTGCCCGAGCAGCGCCGCCACCTAAGCCAAGCACACCCGCAAGGACGATGACGACGTGGTAGCCGTCGGATGACGTTCGGTCACGATCTCCGCTCTCGCGCCGCCACCGCCAACAGCTCCTCCGCGTGGGCGATACCCAGGTCGGAATCCGGCAAACCCGCCAGCATGCGAGCCAGCTCGCGGGCGCGAGCTGTGTCTTCCACCAGCCGCACGCCGCTGGTGGTCACGGCCCCCCCGGTGTCCTTGGCGACCACGAGGTGCCGGTCGGCGAAGGCCGCGACCTGCGGCAGGTGGGTGACGACCAGCACCTGGTGACTGCGGGCCAGCCGGGCCAGCCGGCGGCCGATCTCGACCGCCGCCCGACCGCCGACGCCGGCGTCGACCTCGTCGAAGACCAGCGTGGGTGGCCCACCCGCGCCGGCGAAGACGACCTCGATGGCAAGCATCACCCGGGACAGCTCGCCGCCGGACGCGCCGCGCTGCAGGGGCAGCGACGGCGCGCCGGGGTGGGCCAGCAGGCGCAGCTCCACGTCGTCGGCGCCGTCCGGACCGACGCTCACCTCTGCCCCGTCGACCGTCACGGTCGGCTCGCCCCGTCCCGGCGGTCTGGGTGCGACGGCCACCTCGACCCGCGAGTGCGGCATGGCGAGCCCGGCCAGCTCGGTGCTCACCTGGTCGGAAAATCGCTGCGCCGCCTCCCGTCGAGCCGCCGAGAGGCGGCCGGCCAGGTCCGCCACCTCCGCGGCCAACCGCCGCCGCTCGCGGTCGAGCTCCTCCAGCAGCTCGTCGGACGTGTCCAACTCGGACAGCCGGCCGCGGGCCCGCTCAGCCCAGCTGATCACGCCGTCGATGTCGTCGGCGTACTTGCGGGTCAGCGCCCGCAACGCGGCCCGCCGCTCATGGATGGCCTGCAGGCGGGCCGGATCCGCGTCGAGCGCCGCCAGGTAGGACGACAGCTCGGCCGAGACGTCACCGACGAGTGTGGCGGCCTCTTCCAGGCGGGACGCCAGGTCGCCGAGCGTGCGATCGACGCTGGACTGCGCGTCCAGCGTGCGCCGGGCCATACCGAGCAGACTCGTCGCGTCGGGTGTCTCGTCGACGCCGTCACCCGCACCCGCCACCGACTGGTGGGCCAGCAGGGCAGCCGTCCGCAGCCCTTCGGCGTGCTCGAGGCGCTGGGCCTCGGCCTTCAGGTCGCCGTCCTCCCCCGGCTGCGGATCGACCCGGCTGATCTCGTCCAGCCCCAGGCGGAGCAGATCGGCCTCCTGGCTGCGCTGGCGGGCGTTGGCCCGCCGGTCGGCCAGATCCTCGGCCGCCCGCCGCCACTGGGCGTACACGTCGCGGTACGCCGTGAGCAGCTTCTCGTGCTCGGCCCCGGCGAACCGGTCGAGGGCGCCCCGCTGTTCCGCCGGCCGCAGCAGGCGCAACTGGTCGGACTGGCCGTGCACCGCTACCACCTGCTCACCGATCTCGGCGAGCATGGCCACCGGCATGCTGCGGCCGCCGACGTACGCCCGGGACCGCCCCTCCACGGTGACCGTGCGGCTGAGCAGCAACGCGCCGTCATCGTCGGCCTCGCCGCCCGCGTCGGCCACCCGAGCGTGGACCGCCGTC
>DASVMV010000475.1:0-3951 GCA_036384155.1 Micromonosporaceae bacterium | reverse complement strand
GATGGAGGACTACGTCCGCCGCCGGCACATCGAGGAGGGCTTCGACTACGTCGGCACCCCGCACATCACCAAGGAGCACGTCTTCGAGCTCTCGGGCCACCTCCCGTACTACGCGGACACGATGTTCCCGCCGATGGAGCTGGACAACGCGCAGTACTACCTGAAGGCCATGAACTGCCCGATGCACAACCTGATCTACCGGTCGCGCGGGCGGTCCTACCGCGAGCTGCCGCTGCGGTTCTTCGAGTTCGGCGCGGTCTACCGGTACGAGAAGTCCGGGGTGGTGCACGGACTGACCCGGGTCCGCGGGCTGACCATGGACGACTCCCACATCTACTGCACCCGCGAGCAGATGACCGGCGAGCTGAAGTCGCTGCTGCGGTTCGTGCTCGACCTGCTCGGCGACTACGGCCTGGACGACTTCTACCTGGAGCTGTCCACCCGCGACGACTCGCCGAAGTTCATCGGCTCGGACGAGGACTGGGAGGAGGCCACCGCGGCGCTGCGCTCGGCGGCCGAGGAGTCCGGCCTCGACCTGGTGCCCGACCCGGGAGGTGCGGCCTTCTACGGCCCGAAGATCTCCGTGCAGGCCAGGGACGCGATCGGGCGGACGTGGCAGATGTCGACCATCCAGCTCGACTTCAACTTCCCGAAGCGGTTCAACCTCGAGTACCAGGCGGCCGACGGCACCCGACAGCGGCCGGTGATGATCCACCGGGCGCTCTTCGGCTCGATCGAGCGGTTCTTCGGCGTGCTCACCGAGCACTACGCGGGCGCGTTCCCGGCATGGTTGGCCCCGGTACAGGTGGTCGGTATTCCGATCCGGGACGCCAACGTGCCGCACCTGGAAGAGTTCGTCGCCGCGCTGCGGGCGGAGGGCATCCGGGCCGAGGTGGACACCTCCGACGACCGCATGCAGAAGAAGATCCGCACGGCGCAGCAGCAGAAGATTCCGTTCATGGCGCTTGCCGGCGACGCGGACGTCGATGCGGGAGCGGTGTCCTTCCGCTATCGGGACGGCTCGCAGCGCAACGGCGTACCGCTGCCGGAGGCGGTCGCCCACGTGGTCGAGGTGGTCCGGTCCCGCACCAACGCCGGCCCGTCGGCGGTGGCGGAGTAGCCGCCCGGTCCGCGCTTGGGTTCCGGGCGGTCAGGCTTGATCCCTCCGCCGGGCGGGGCTGCCCGGAAAACTGCCCGTCGCCGGGCGGGCGAGGGCCCGGTCGGGGCCGCGGGTCGCCGCTCGATAGCATCGCGGACCATGAGCGCCGGTGAACCTGACGGTCTGGAGCGGCTGTGGACGCCGCACCGGATGACATACCTCAAGGGCGAGGACCGGCCGGCCGAGGGGTATGAGACGCCGACCGGGTGCCCGTTCTGCCTGGCGCCCGCCCGCAACGGGGACGAGAGTCTCGTGGTGGCCCGCGGCGAGTTGGTCTACGTGGTGCTCAACCTGTACCCGTACAACCCGGGCCACCTGCTGATCTGCCCCTACCGGCACGTGGCGGACTACACCGAGCTCGACGCGGCGGAGGCGGCCGAGCTGGCAGCGCAGACGCAGGTGGCGATGCGGGTGATCCGCCGGGTCAGCCGGGCGCACGGGTTCAACATCGGGATGAACCAGGGGGCGGTGGCCGGTGCCGGCATCGCCGCTCACCTGCATCAGCACGTGGTGCCGCGCTGGGGCGGCGACGCCAACTTCATGCCGGTGGTGGGCCGTACGAAGGTGCTGCCGCAGCTGTTGGGCGAAACCCGCGAGTTGCTCGGCGACGCCTGGCAGACCGCGGGCTAGCCGGGCAAGAGCGCCGCGACCAGCTCCGGCCAGCTCGCCACCGGGTGCACGCCGGAGAGGTGCTCGGCGTACGCCGCCACTTCCGCCGGGCGAGGTCGGAAGAGAAACCGGTGGGGCACCGACGACAGGTACGACAGCACCTCGAGCTTGTCGTCGACGAAGTGGGTCAGCCGCAGCTCGGCGGCGATGGGTGCCTTTTCCGGGCGAGTTCGGCAGAAGTGCACGTTCTCCGCTGGGATGCGGGTGCGGCGGTGGAAGTCGTGGTGGGCCAGCCATTCGCGGGTGCGCGCCTCGGTCTGCTCGCCACACTTGGACACCAGGTGGACGGCCGGGCCGAACCGCTCGGCGACGAGCGTTGCCAGGCCCTCGAAGACCCCGGGCATGGCTGGCGTCCGCAGATAGTGGGCGCCGAAGAACGAGGTGTCGGCGTCGTCGTCCGCCGGCTGGATGATCACCCCTCCGACATCGACCCCCAGCGCCTCCACGACGGGTCACGCTACCGCAGCCGAAGGCCGTAGCCTCTGCTCGTGCGAGTAACGACCGCCGGTCGCTGGATCGGCTCCCTGCTGGCCCTCGGCATCCTGGCCGGAACCGCGAGCTGCGGATCCGACCGGCCGCCCGCCTCGCAGGAGGCTGTCGCGTCCTCGACGCCGACCGCTGGCCGGACGCCCGGTCCGCTTCCGGCGACGTCGGCCGCGCCGCCCCGGGAGCTGCGCCTCGTGTTCGCCGGGGACGTGCACTTCACCGGGCGGACGCGCCCCCTGCTGGACGAGCCGCCGACCGCCTTCGGTTCGATCGCCCGCGTGCTCCGCGACGGCGACCTCACGCTGGTCAACCTGGAGACGGCGGTCACCGACCGCGGCACGCCGGAGCCGAAGACGTACCACTTCCGGGCGCCGGCATCGGCGTTCGCCGCCCTGCGCGGCGCCGGCGTGGACGCCGTCACGATCGCCAACAACCACGCCCTGGACTACGGGCGGGTGGGGCTTCTGGACACCCTCGACGCGGCCCGCGCGGCCCGGTTCCCGGTGTTCGGCGCCGGCCGCGACGTGACCGAGGCGTACACGCCGTGGCTCACCACTGTCGCCGGCACCCGCATCGCGGTTGTCGGCCTGTCCCAGGTGCACAACCTCGCGGAGCAGTGGAAGCCGACGGCGACCCGTCCGGGTATCGCGATGGCGTTCGACCGGGAGCGGGTGGTGGGTGCGGTGGCCGCGGCCCGCCGGCAGGCGGACCTGGTGATCGTGTTCATGCACTGGGGTATCGAGGGCAACCCCTGTCCCAGCGGGGAGATGCAGGCCCTGGCCCGAACGCTGGCCGGGGCCGGCGCCGACATCGTGGTCGGCACCCACGCGCACACACTGCTGGCCGACGGATGGCTGGGCGGCACGTACGTGCACTACGGGTTGGGCAACTTCCTCTGGTACAGCACCTCGCACACCACGGATTCGGGGGTGCTGCGGCTGACCGTGCGGGGGCGTCAGGTCGTCCGCAACGAATTCCTTCCCGCTGCCGTGTCCGGCAACGGGCAGCCGGAGCTGGTCTCCGGAGCCGCGGCGGAGCAGATCCGGGACAAGGTCGAGACCGCTCGGCGCTGCACCGGCCTCGCGGACGGGCCGGCCTAATCCGAGCAATTTTGAGTGACCGTCGTCATAGCGATCAGCGACCGCTTGACGGGGTGCCGACGAGCCAGTACTGCCAGATCGCGGTGGCCAGATCGCGGTGGCCAGATCGCGGTGGCCAGGGCGCGGTGGCCAGGGCGCGGACGCGTTGGGGCCGCGGGTCTCGTCACGGCGGTCCGGCGCACCAACGCCCAGGTTGTGACGCCTGGCGCGTCGTGATCTCTTGCCCGGGCGGGGTTCAGCAGCGTGGGTGGTAGGTGTTGCGGCGGGGCTGCTGGTGCGGGTCGATCCAGGCGGGTGGGGTGAATTCGGGGTGGGCGTCGGGTGCGATGCGCACGGGCCAGCCGTCGTGGTGGATGACCCGGTGGTGGCGGCCGCACAGCAGGACCCCGTTGGCCGGGGAGGTGGTGCCGCCGGTTGACCAGTGGGTGATGTGGTGTGCGGCGCACCAGCGGGGTGGCCGGTCGCAGCCGGGGAAGGCGCAGCCGCGGTCTTTGAGGGCGAGGGCGCGGCGGATGGGTCCGGTGAACAGTCGCCGTT
>DASVMV010000474.1:0-9468 GCA_036384155.1 Micromonosporaceae bacterium | reverse complement strand
GCCATCGCCGGGGTGGTCGCCGGGGTCGGCGCGATCAACGTGCTCGAGGTCTTCTTCGTCCGCGACACGCTGGGAGCGTCAACCACCGCGTTCGGTGTGGTGACGGCGATGTGGACCGCTGGCATGTTGGCCGGGGCGTGGGTCTTCGCCGGGACCGTGCGCCGGATTTCCAGCGAGGCGTCCCTGGTTTTGGTCATGCTGCTCCTGCTGGCCGGTTGCTGTGCCATGGTGCTCGCGGCCGCCGGTGTGCCGGCCGTCGGCTGGCTCGTTCCTCTCTGGCTCTTCGGCGGCCTGCTCAACGGTGGCATGGGCGTCTTCCAAACCGTGGTGGTCGCTCGCCGGGTGCCGGCCGAGGCGCGTGGCCGGGCTTTCGCTGCCATCGAAGGCACCGTCCAGGGTGCGGCAATGCTGGGCTACCTCCTCGGCGGTGCGCTGCTCGAGTTGTTCGCGCCCCGGCCCCTGGTGGCGGCCTGCGGCATCGCCGGCTTGCTGGCGGTGGCCGCGGTGGTCGCGCCGGTGCTTCGCGCCGGCCGGGCTGAGCGCGACGGCCGATCGCCAACCCTGCCGGACGAGCCGGATCTGGAAGGTGGGCCGGCTGAAGCAACATCGGTCGGAACCAGCCAGCCGGGAAAGCGGGATTGGCCACTTTCCCCGGAGCTGGCGAGCAGGCCTCCGGAACGGCCGGATACGGTCAGATCATGACCGACGTCCGGCGACCCCGCGTAGGGCACATCCAGTTCCTCAACTGCCTGCCGATCTACTGGGGGCTGATGCGCTCCGGAGCGCTCATCGACGTCGACCTGTACAAGGACACGCCCGACCGGCTGAACGCCTCACTCGTCAACGGCGACCTGGACATCGGACCGATTTCGCTGGTCGAATACCTGCGGCACGCCGACGACCTGCTGCTCCTGCCGGATCTGGCGGTCGGCAGCGACGGGCCGGTGCTGTCGGTCAACGTCGTCTCGACCCGGCCGCTGGCCGACCTCGACGGAGCCAAGGTCGCGCTCGGGTCCACGTCGCGGACCGGCGTCCTGCTCGCCCAGATGCTGCTCGCCGACCGGTACGACGCGCACCCCGAGTACTTCGGCTGCCCAGCGGACCTCACCCAGATGCTGCTCGAGGCCGACGCCGGAGTGCTGATCGGCGACGCGGCGCTGCGCGCGCTCTACGAGGCGCCGCGCCGCGGGCTCGCGGTCACCGACCTCGGGCAGGCCTGGCGGGAGTGGACCGGGTTGCCGATGGTCTTCGCGGTCTGGGCGGTGCGCCGGGACTTCGCCGCCGCCCATCCGGGCCTGGTGAAAGAGGTGCACGAGGCCTTCCTACGGTCGCGCGACCTCTGCGTGGCCGAGTTGGACGACGTGGCGGCCGCCGCGGCCCGGTGGGAGCCGTTCGATCCGGCGACACTGGCCTCGTACTTCCGGGCGCTGGACTTCTCACTCGGCGAGCGCCAGGTGACCGGGCTGCGCGAGTTCGCCCGCCGTGCCGCGGCGCTGGGTGCCGTGCCGGCGCTCGCGCCGGAGGGACCGGCCTTCTTCGCCGGCTGACCGGGCCTTCTTCGCCGGCTGACCCGGCCAGGGCCGGACCGGCGAGCTCAGGTCGGATTGCGCAGCTGCTCGCCCACCGTCTGGCAGATCTTTGCGCCGTACGGGTAGCCGCGCTCGATCGGATATCGACTCATGACGCCGATGGCCCAGCCGTCGCCGATCGCGAGGCAGCTGACGTGGTACTCCTGCTCCCTGACGCGATCGACCCAGCCGTTCTTGATCGCAATCGTCTTCTGCTCGTCGGCCGGGAACGCCTTGCGAATGCCGAAGTCACCTTCGCCTCGCACCAGGCGCATCTCCTTCAACAGCCATTTGGTCCAGTCCCGACCCGCGGCTCGGCCGTCGGCGATGCAGGCCCCGAGGCGCGCGTCGTCACGCGGCGACAGGTGGGTACGGCTCCACCCGCCGCCCTCCGCGACGCTGCTGTCGGTGAGCTTGCAGATGGACAACAGCCGTTCGATCGACTCTCCGCGGCCGATCCTGGTGTAGAGGCTCTCGGCCAGCGTGTTGTCGCTGTCTCTGATGATCTTCGTAAGCTCGGCCAGCCGGGCCTCGCTCGGCGTTTCACCCGCCTCGGCCGCGCGACGCAGGTAGTCCGCGACGATCCAGGCCTTTATGAGCGAAGCCGTCGTGCTGGTCTGAGCCATGTTGGCCGAGCCGGAGATCTTGCCGGTGCGGAGGTCGATCATGCTCCACCCCCACCAGCCGTCCACGTCGAGGGTCACCTTCGTGGGCCGTACCGACAGCGCCGGCAGCGTCGGTGTGGGCCGCACTCGTGGGGGCGGAACACTGGGCGACGGCGGGGCGGGTGTCGCACCCGTCGCCGACCGGCGCCCGGCGGCGCTGTCCGCGAACGGCGAGCCGGGCACCAGGCGCAGTCCGATGAGGGCCACGCCGACCAGCACCGCCGCCACGGCCGCGACCCACAGCGGTCCGGCGCTGCGACGGCGCGATCCGGCCGGTCGACGCGCCATCAGCCTTTGACCGGCGGCTGCGGGATCCTCAGCGCGGCACCGGGCTGTGGGGTGACGAGTTGGGCGGCGACGCTTTCGCAGACTCCGGCGCCGTAGTCGAGGCCCCGGGTGCCGGGGTAGCGGGTCTGCACCGCCAACACCCAGGCGTCGCTGACCGCGAGGCAGTTGACGTGCCACTTGCCGTCGTAGTTGAGCAGCGTCCAGCCGTTCTTGATGCTGACCGGGCCCTGTTGCAGGATCGAGGCGGGCAGGCCGTCAATGATGCCCCAGCGACCGCCGCCGGTCTCCGGGTGCTGATCCTTGTCGGCGGTGGTGCCGCGTACCTTGGTCATCTCGGTGAGCACCCACGAGGTCCACTTGGGGCCGGCCGCCGTACCCCTCTTGATGCACTCGCCCAGCCGGACCGCGTCCTGAGCAGACATCTCGGTGAAGCTCCACCAGCCCACGTATCCCGGCCGAGTGCTGATGCGGGTGTTGGTGAGCCCGCACATGCTGATCATCCGCCTGATGACCGCGGTGCGGCCGTCGGCGCGGTAGAGCGACTCGGCGGCGATGTTGTCGCTGTCGCGGATCGCGCTGCTCGCCTGGGTCAGGCGGGTCTTCGGCGGCTGGTTGCCCTGCTCGGCCACGCGGCGCAGATAGTCGGAGACGATCCAGGCCTTGATCATCGACTCTGTGGAGTTGGTCGCGGTCGCACTGTTGGCCGAGCCGGAGATCGCTCCGGTCTCGCGGTCAAGCAGCGCCCAGGCGAAGAAGCTTTTCGGCCCGACGGTCACGGTCACGGGTGCAGCGGCAAGCGTGGGTGGCGCCGGCGCGGCCGGTGGGGCCGGTGCGGCGGGCGTTCGGGCCGGCAGCCCGAGCTTGCTCAGATCGAAGGTGCCGCTGTCGCCGTTCATCCGGGCCGATGCGGCGGGCACCAGCATGATGCCGCCGGCGAGGATCGCGGCGATGGCGAGCACCATGATCACGCGGGGGCGCATGATGTGCGGGGCTCCAAGGGTCGGGTCGGGGGCGTGGCTTCCACTGGGTGCGAGCGCGGCTGAGGCTCCCGCGCGATGCGGCCTGCCGGGGGAGATGGCAGGTGCCGGCATGCGCGGCGAAGCCGGCCCGCGACCGCGCCGGGCTGGATCTGCTCTTCCCGGCCCAACGGTTACCGGTACGCAGTTTACGAGGCGAATCCGGATGCGCCACGGCCGGTGAAGGTCAATTTCTTCTTAAGTCGCCCGGAATATGGCTTTTCTCGCTACACTCTCCCGCTTGCGCCGTCCCGGCGAGCTGCTCGCCCCGTCTTTCCGCAGCGGTTCGGCCTATGACACCTCTTGGCTTCGGGGTGGTTGAGCTGTAACACTGAGCGGGTGTATGGCAACGACTTCTCGGCGCCCGACGAGCCGGGTGCCCAGGGTCTGCTCGACCAGGTCGCGGAGGCCGAAGCGGCGCTTCGCGACGCCGCCATGCGGGACAAGCCGACCGGCGGCCCGGGCGGGGGCGCCGACCAGGCCGACCTGCAGAGCTACTTCGATGCGGTGATCGCAGCCGATCAGAAGATCGAACCGCGCGACTGGATACCGGACTCGTACCGGAAGTCGCTTGTTCGGCAGATTGCGCAGCATGCTCACTCCGAGATCATCGGAATGCAGCCGGAGGGGAACTGGATCACGCGCGCCCCGTCGCTCAAGCGCAAGGCCATCCTCTTGGCCAAGGTGCAGGACGAGGCCGGCCACGGCCTTTACCTGTACGCCGCCGCGGAGACGCTCGGCGTAAACCGGGACGAGTTGGTCGACCTGCTCCTGCAGGGTCGGCAGAAGTACAGCTCGATCTTCAACTACCCCACCCTCACCTGGGCCGACGTGGGCGCCATCGGCTGGCTGGTCGACGGCGCGGCGATCGTCAACCAGGTGCCCCTGTGCCGCTGCTCCTACGGGCCGTACGCCCGGGCGATGATCCGCATCTGCAAGGAGGAGTCGTTCCACCAGCGCCAGGGCTACGAGATCCTGCACACGCTGTCGCACGGCACGCCGGCGCAGCACGCGATGGCGCAGGACGCCGTGAACCGCTGGTGGTATCCGTCGCTGGCCATGTTCGGGCCGCCCGACGCCGACTCCACCCACTCTGAGCAGTCCATGGCCTGGAAGATCAAGCGGTTCACCAACGACGAGTTGCGCCAGCGGTTCGTCGACATGTGCGTGCAGCAGGCGGAGGTGCTGGGCCTGACGCTGCCCGACCCCGACCTGCGGTGGAACGCCGACCGGCAGGCCCATGACTACACCCAGCCGGACTACGGTGAGCTGATGCGGGTGATCAAGGGCGACGGGCCGTGCAACCGGCAGCGGATGGACCACCGGCGCCGGGCGCAGGAGGAGGGTGCCTGGGTTCGCGAGGCCGCCGCGGCGTACGCGGCAAAGCAGGCTCAGCGGGCCGGCCGCAAGCAGCCAGCGGAGGTGGCGGCGTGAGCGAGCGCAATGAGCGAATCATTGGGCACAGCGCGTCTGGAGCCTCATGCCCGCCCGCAGCGAAGCGAGGACGGGCATGAGCGGGGAGTGGCCGCTGTGGGAGGTGTTCGTCCGGGCCCGACGGGGCCTGTCGCACACCCACGTCGGCAGCCTGCATGCCCCCGACGCGACGCTGGCCCTGCGTAACGCCCGCGACCTCTACACGCGGCGCCAGGAGGGCGTCTCCATCTGGGTGGTGCCGGCGAGCGAGATCACGGCGTCCAGCCCGGACGAGAAGGACGCCTTCTTCGACCCCGCGGCCGACAAGGCCTACCGCCACCCCACCTTCTACCAGGTGCCCGACGGGGTGGCCCACCTGTGAGCGACCCGCACCCGACCGGAGACCTCGCCGAGTACGCGCTGCGCCTCGGCGACGATGCCCTCGTGGCCGCGCAGCGGCTCGGCGAATGGGCCGCGAAGGCGCCCGAGATGGAAGAGGACATCGCGTTGACGAACGTCGCCCTCGACCAGCTCGGCGCCGCGCGGTTGCTGCTGTCGTACGCCGGAGAGCTGGAGGGCGCCGGCCGTGACGAGGACGCCCTGGCCTTCCTGCGCGACGACCGGGAGTTCCGCAACTGCCTCCTGGCCGAGCTGCCCAACCGGGACTTCGGCGGCACCATCGCCAAGCTGCTGTTCCTCGCGGCCCACCAGCGGCTGCTCTACGACTGGCTGGTGGCCTCGACCGACGAGCGGCTCGCGGCCATAGCGGCGAAGGCGCGCAAGGAGTCGGCGTACCACGTCGACCACGCAGCACAGTGGACGGTACGGCTCGGCGACGGCACCGACGAATCGCATCGGCGGATGCAGGCCGCGGTGGCCGAGGTGTGGCCGTACACCCACGAGCTTTTCGCGGCCGACGACCTGACCCGCCGGATGGACGAGCGAGGCGTCGCGCCGGCGCCTGCCACCCTGCGCGACGCCTGGCTGGCCACCGTGGAACCGGTCCTGGCCGAGGCCACGCTGGATCGGCCGGCCGACGGGTGGGCCCCGGGCGGTGGTCGGGACGGGCTGCACACCGAGCACCTGTCGTACCTGCTCGCGGAGATGCAGGTGCTGCACCGGGCGCATCCGGGGGCGAAATGGTGATTACACGGACCGACCTGCGGGAGACGGTGGGCGCCGTACCCGACCCCGAGCTGCGCGTGGTCAGCATCGACGAGCTGGGCATCCTGCGCGACGTGACCGAAGATCCGGTCACCGGGCTGGTGACGGTCATCATCACGCCGACGTACACCGGGTGCCCGGCGATGGACGTCATCCGGGCGGACATCCGGGCGGCACTGGCCGCCGCCGGACGCCCGGACGCCGACGTGGTCACGGTCCTGCACCCGGCGTGGAGCACGGACTGGATCAGCGAATCCGGGCGGGAGAAGCTCGCCGCCGCCGGCATCGCGCCGCCGGGCCCGGCGCGCCGGTCCGGCCCGGTCGCGCTGACGCTGACCACCCGGTGCCCCCGCTGCGGCTCGACCGATACCGAGCAGCTGAGCCGGTTCGGCTCGACCGCCTGCAAGGCACTGTGGCGCTGTCGCGCTTGCCGTGAGCCCTTCGACCACCTGAAGGCATTGTGAGCGAGCCGAGCGAGGTGACGGCGTGACGGTCACGATCAACCGACCGGTCCGCCGCCGGCCGGTCTTTCACGCGCTGCCCGTCGCGGCCGTGGATCGGCTGACCGACGACGCCGTCGCCATCGCGTTCGACGTACCGGCCGACCTGCGCGAGGCGTACGCCTTCCGGGCCGGCCAGCATCTCACCGTCCGGCGCACCGACGAGGCCACCGGCGAGGAGGTGCGCCGTTCGTACTCGATCTGTTCCACCCCCGCGGAGCTGGCCGAGCGCGGCCGGCTGCGGATCGGCGTCAAGGAGATCCCGGGCGGGGCCTTCTCCCGCTTCGCCGCGACGGCACTGCAGGCCGGCGACACGGTCGACGTGATGCCGCCGTTGGGCCATTTCACCTCGGCGTTCGATCCGGGCCGTACGCGCCACTACGCCGCCGTCGCCGCCGGATCCGGCATCACTCCGGTGCTCGCGCTGATCGCGACCGCGCTCGCGGTCGAGCCGGCCAGCACCGTCACCCTCGTGTACGGAAACCGGTACGCGCGCAGCGTGATGTTCGCCGAGGAACTGGCCGACCTGAAGGATCGGTATACCACCCGGCTGCACCTGGTCCACGTGTTGTCCCGCGAGCCCGGCGAGTCGGAGCTGCTCTCCGGCCGGGTCGACGCGGACCGGTTGGGTCGGCTGCTCGACACGATCGTGCCCGGTGACCACATCGACGAGTGGTTCCTCTGCGGGCCGTACGGCATGGTCAGCGACGCCCGCCAGGTGCTCGCCGGCCGTGGAGTGCCGGACACCGCCGTACACACTGAGCTCTTCCACGTGGACGAGGTGCCCGCAGCGCCCCGGCGGACCACGGAGGCTGCGGTTGCCGGCAGCGAGGTGACGATCCTGCTGGACGGGCGGGCATCGTCGTTCACCATGAGCCGCGAGGAGCGGGTGCTCGACGCGGCGCTGAAGGTGCGCGGCGAGCTGCCGTACGCCTGCAAGGGCGGGGTCTGCTCGACCTGCCGGGCGAAGGTCGTCGAGGGCGAGGTGTCGATGGCCCGCAACTACGCGCTGGAGCCCGACGAGGTCGCGGCCGGGTACATCCTGACCTGCCAGGCCAGCCCGACCACGGACAAGCTGATCGTCGACTACGACGCCTGAGGCGAAGCCCGGAAGGCCATGGCTTCGGGCCCTCGCTGAGGGCCGTTGCCCCGCGAGCGAGGACGTTTGCCCCTAACCGGCCAGACACCCCGTTCATAGCTTGAAGGTGACAGCCCGTTTCGGTAGCCCAAAGGGGATGATCGCGCATGCGTCCGAAATGGAGAAAGGTCTCCCACCCGCCGGTTCACCTGCTCTCCCTCATCCTGCTCGTCCTCGTCAGCGCGGCGCCGGCGGTCGCCTTCGCTCCTGCTGCCGTGGCCGCCACCGGCATCCAGCCGGCGTCGGCCGCGTCGACGCTCACCGCCTGGCCGACGATCCAATACGGTTCCCATGGCTCGGCCGTGGTGTACCTGCAGCAACGGCTGACGGCGCTGCGCTATGACGTCGGGCCGGTCGACGGCATCTTCGGCTACAGCACGCTGCACGGTGTCTACGCCTTCCAGAAGGTCCAAGGCATCGGCATGGACGGCATCGTCGGTCCGGTTACCTGGAGCCGGATCGCGAGCCCGTACGTGCCGCGGGCTCGGTACTACCGCACCGCCCCGTCCGTCGAAGTGAACCTGGCCCGGCGAGTGGTCTACCTGACCCGCTACGGCGCCGTCACCCGGATCCTCGACTCGTCGCCGGGCAAGCCCTCGACCCCCACGCCGACCGGCACCTTCTCGATCCTCCGCCGGATCGATGGCTGGCGGCAGAGCCCGCTGGGGCTGATGTGGCGGCCCAACTACTTCTACGGCGGCTACGCGCTGCACGGGTCTACCTCGGTGCCGACGTACGCGGCCAGCCACGGCTGCGTCCGGGTGACCGTGCCGGCCATGAACCGCGTCTGGTCCCAGCTGTACGTGGGCGAGCGCGTCTACGTGTATCGGTGATCCCGGCGCGAACCAACAGAAAGTCCAGCTCTCAACGGCGAGAGCTGGACTTTCTTTGCACGGGTCAGACCTGCCTCGGCACCTTTCCCGTGCGGGTCAGCATGAAGCGCATCGCCTTGTGCCCGACATCGGCAGCCGGGTCGAACATCAACGGGCACCCTCCATCGATCACCGTGATCCCGTGCTGACGGCCGTACTGCGTCGCGGCATCGGATACGCTGCCGGCCCCGAATGCGCGATGCATCCACACGTACTTGATGCCCAGGCTGGCGCACTCCCGCATGGTCGCCTCGGCGGTCTCCGGCCGGGTGCCGATCAGTACCGCATCGACGCCACCGGGCACCGACTTCACATCGTGATAGCAGGGATCGCCCTCCACCTCGTCCGCATTCGGGTTGATCGCGAACACCTGGTAGCCGCGCGCCCGCAGCCGCTGGTACACCACGTTGCTGCCATGCCCCTGCGGGTTGCGGGAGACCCCCGTCACGGCGATCCGCTTGCTGGCTAGGAACTCCGACGCGGCTTGTTTGATCTTGACCATGATCGCCTCCACGGCGCCCAGGGCGCCTCACGGGCTACGAACCTCCCCACCCGACGCTGCCCCGCTACGACGTATTCCACCAGGTACGAATGTCCCGCGATCCGGGACCACCGGGCTGCAGCCGGCAGGGGGACGCCGGGTGGCCCGTCCGCAGATGGAGTGAAGCTGGCGCGGCGCGTCGCGACTGTGGGGTACGCATCAGCCGAGCGGCCACGCTGGGACGCCTCCTGGACGGCCGGCGTACTCTCGGGCCTGTGACGGCGAACCGGGAGATCGACGACATCCTGCAGCGCGGTGCCGACAGTGGGCGGATCACGCCGGAGGAGGCCCTGCTGCTCTACA
>DASVMV010000473.1:0-1712 GCA_036384155.1 Micromonosporaceae bacterium | reverse complement strand
CACGTCGAACGACCGGGCCGCGGCGACGATGTCCGCGACCGGAAGGAGCTTGGCGGTCGGCGAGGCGATCTGGTCGACGATGAGCAGCCGCGTCCGGCGCGGCCGCAGCCCCGCCCGGACGGCCTCGACGACCTCCGCGTCGGTAGCGGTCAGCGGCACCCGGATGCGGCGGGCAGCCGTGCCGGTCCGCTGGCACTCGCGCTCGATCGCGAGATCGACCGAGCCGTAGCCGTGGTCCGTGGTGACGATCTCGTCGCCGGCTCGCAGATCGAGGGACCGGAGCACGACTGCGATGCCGGTGGTGGCGTTGCCGACCAGTGCGGTGCCGTCGGGGTCGGCGCCGAGGAACCCGGCGAGGTACCGCCGGGTGTGTGCGATCCGGTCCGCCAGCCCCGGTATGAAGAACCGCAACGGGTTGGCCTCGGTCTCGTCGCGCAGTCGTTGCTGCGCCCGCTGTACGCCGATAGGCACCGCGCCGAAGGCGCCGTGGTTGAGGTGGGCGACGCCCGGGTCCAGGGAGAAGAGCAGCCGCGCTCCGGGGAGTGGATCGGGCGGTTCGGCTGCGGTGGCGCTCACCGCGTGATCCTAACCAGGGCCGCGATCATGTCCGCCCACCCGCGCTACGGTCGGCGCTCTCTCACCGGCTGCGGCACGCGTCGGACGGCGGCCCGGGCAGCAGGCGCGGGGTCAGGCGCGGGGGTGGGCTTGCCGGTACGCCGCGCGCAGCCGCTCCACCGAGACATGGGTGTAGATCTGGGTGCTGGCCAGCGAGGCGTGCCCGAGCAGTTCCTGCACCGCCCGCAGGTCGGCCCCACCCTCGAGCAGGTGGGTGGCCGCGGTGTGCCGCAGGCCGTGCGGACTGACCCGCGGCAGCCCCGCGGCCCTCGCGTAACCGCTCACGATCCGGCGGGCGATCGTGGCCTGCAGCCGCCCGCCGCGGGCGCCGACGAGGAGGGCGTCGCGAGCGGCCCGCCCGGCGAGCACCGGCCGTCCGTGCCGCAGCCAGTCGTCCACGGCCCGTTGCGCCGGAATCCCGTACGGTACCGACCGCTCCTTGCTGCCCTTGCCCAGCACCCGGATGAGCCGGCGGCCGTGGTCGACGTCGCCGGTGTCGAGGCCGCAGATCTCGCTGATCCGGGCGCCGGTGGCGTAGAGGAGTTCCAGCAGCGCCCGGTCTCGCAGGGCGAGCGGTGAAGCGTCTTGACCGGGAGCGGCGAGCAGCGCAGCGGCCTGGTCGGACCGTAGGACGCCGGGTAGTTCCCGATGCGCCTTCGGGGTAGCCAGTTGCGCGGCCACATCGGCGCCCAGCAGGGCCGTGCGGTGTGCCCAGGCGCTGAAGGTTCGGGCCGCGGCCGTGCGGCGGGCCAACGTGGTACGGGCGGCTCCCATCGTGCGTTGCTTGGCGAGCCAGCTGCGGACGGTGGTCAGGTCCAGGTCGCCCGGCTCAGCCTGGCCCATCCGCGTCGCGTGGTCGAGCAGCGAGACGAGGTCGGCGACGTACGCGCGGACCGTGTTGGCGGACCGGCTCTCCACGTGGGACAGGTGACGGGCGAAATCATCGACCGCTTCCCGCATCGGGGCGGGAAGCGCCTCGTGCATCGCCTGCGTGCTGCGTCCCGCCCGGTTCACGCCGATCCCGGCCATCCTTCCGCAGTGGACCCGTGATCAGCCTAACCGAGCATTTGGCCGCGGAACATCGCGGCGTGGTCGGC
>DASVMV010000472.1:0-21988 GCA_036384155.1 Micromonosporaceae bacterium | reverse complement strand
CGTCGAGTTCGGCAACCTCACGGTCCAGCGCGGCCAGCGCGTCGGCGGCCGCCGCCGTGTCCCGATCGGCGGCGTGCAGCTCGGGCAGCGCGGACTCGACGGTGGCGGCGAGCGAACGCATCGCCTCGAGCCGGCCGGCGGCGGCCTCCACGGTGTCGGCGTCCGCGGCCTCGAAGCCGGCGAGCATCTGGTCGACGGCGGCGAAAGCGGCCTCGGCGCGGACCGCACGGGCCGCCGCCTTCTTCTGGATCTCCTCGTAGACGCCCAGCCCGAGCAGGTTCACCAGGATCTGCTGCCGGGTCGCCGGCTTGGCGTGCAGGAAGTCGGCGAACTGGCCCTGCGGTAGCACGACGCAGGTGGTGAACTGCTCGTACGGCAGACCGACCGCGTCGAGGACGGCCTGGTCCATCTCGCCGGGAGTGCCGGCGACGACCTCGCCGAGATCGTCCGGGGTCAGTCCGGTGTCCAGCCGGGTCACGTCGAAGCCCGCCGGCATCAGCTGCAGACCCGCGCTGGTGGTCTTGACCGCGCCCCGGCCGTCGCGGCGCACCACCCGGGTGGCCACGTACCGCGCTCCGGCCGACTCGAAGACCAGCCGCACCCGGGCCTCGGCGGCGGACGGCGCGAGCGCGTTGGTCAGGCCGCGGGTGCCGCCCCAGCGTGGCACCGCGCCATAGAGGACGAAGCAGATGGCGTCCAGGACGGTCGATTTCCCGGATCCGGTGGGCCCGACCAGGACGAAGAAGTCGGCGTCGGTGAAGTCGACGGTGGTCTCTTCGCGGAAGACGGTGAAGCCGGCCATGTCCAGGCGCAGCGGACGCATCAGCTCTCCACCTCCGACAGCAGCTCGTCGAAGAGCGCGCGGACGCCGTCGTCGGCGTGCCCCCGGCTGTGCAGGTAGTCGGCGAACAGGTCCCGGGGCGAGCGCCCGGACCGCCGGGCCGGTGCGGCCGAGGCGCCGGGTGACGGCGCCAGTTCCGGGTCGATCCGCACCTCCAGCGCGCGCGGCAGCAGTTCCTGCACCTCCTCGCGGAGGCCGGCGCGCGGGGCCTCGCGGACGTACACCCGCAGCCAGGCGTCGCCCGGGTCGACGTCGGCCAGCTCGGCGAGCGTCCCGCGTACGGTCTTCAGCGGGGTCGCCGCGGTGATCGGCACCTCCCGCGCCTTCGCGGCGGTCTGGGCGGTCACCTCGACCAGCGTGACCGACGGCGTGTTGTCCTCTTCGCCGAAGTCGATCGGGAGCGGGCTGCCGCTGTAGCGGACCGGGCACGGGCCGAGCACCTGCTGGGCTCGGTGCAGATGCCCGAGCGCGACGTAGTGGGTGCCGGTCGGGAACACCGTCGACGGCACGGCGTAGCCCAGGACGCTGTGCGCCTCCCGCTCACCGCCGCCCATCCGGGCGCCGACCACCGTGAGGTGTGCGGTGATCAGGTTCACCAGGCCGGGCTCGTCGCTCGCGGCGAGCGTGCCGATCAGCCGGCCGACGTGGTCGGCGTACGTCTGGCTCTCCTCGGCCGCCGTCAGCTCATACATCTCGACGGCCCGTACGGCGTAACGCTGGGACAGGAATGGCAGCGCGACCAGTCGCCACCGCTCGCCATCGGCGGTCGTGCCCGCGATCACGTGGTCGGCGGCGGTGTCCCGGACGCTTCCGCGCAAGGCGATGCCGGCAGCGTCGGCCCACGGGCGCAACGCGTCCAGGGCCGGCCCGTTGTCGTGGTTTCCGCCGATGGCCACCACCTCGGCGCCGGTGCCGCGCAGCGCGGACAGCGCGCGGGTGACCAGTCGGGTCGCGTCGGGCGTCGGCGCCGCGGTGTCGTACAGATCCCCCGCCACGATCACCAGGTCCGGCCGCTCCGCACGGGCGATCTCGACCAGTTGCGCCAGCACGGCGATGTGCTCGGCCACCCGGGACTGTCCTTTGAGGACTTTGCCGACGTGCCAGTCGGAGGTGTGCAGGATCTTCATGGGCACCTGCTCCTAGAACGGGATGTCGTCGTCGCTCAGCGTTCCGGTGCGGGCGCCGACCACGGTGAACGGGTCGGCCGACTGGGTGATGGAGCGCAGCGTCTGCGATGGGGCGCGCCCGGCCTCGGACACCCGGGTCGCCCAGGCGGGGAAGGGGAATTCGAGGCAGAGCGGCACCGGAATGTCGGGCTGGTTGACGAACATGGTGCCCGGCCGGGCCAGCAGCGCGCGCTGGCGCTGTGCCGCCGGGAGGAAGCCGTATTCGGGGCGGGACGCCTCGGCCGGGTCGAGCCGGCCGACCACCCGGACCGCCGAGTTGGTGACGATCCGCCGCTCCACCTCGCTGGCGGTCTGCTGCGCGCCGACCAGGATGACGCCGAGCGAGCGGCCGCGCTCGGCGATGTCGAGCAGCACCTCCTTGATGGGGGAGGAGCCCTCCCGCGGCGCGTACTTGTTGAGCTCGTCGAGCACGACGAACAGCAGCGGCTTGGCCGTGCCCGCCTTTTCCTTGCGCTCGAACTCGGTCTTGAGCGTCACGCCGACCACGAAGCGCTGTGCCCGGTCGGGCAGGTTGTGCAGGTCGACCACGGTGACCTGGGCGCTCTCCGCCGTGTTGATCGCATGGGGGCGGCGGGTGGCCAGGTCGCCGCGGATCAACCGGGCCAGGTCCTTCTTGCTGCTGATCAGGCGGCGGGCGAACGCGTTGATCGTGCCGAGCCCGACCGCACTGCCGGCCCACGTTGAGCGGGTCTCGTCGTCGGCCAGCTGCTCGACCAGGTAGTCGACCAGGTCACCGTAGGAGCCGATCCGGCTGCCATCGATGCTCACCCCGCCGTCGGCGGGCTGGGCGTACCGCGCCAGGTGGGCGGCGACCGAGTGCACGACCATCGTGTACTGCTGGCGCTCGTCGTCGGCGTCAGCGAAGACGTACGGCAACAACCGGTCGGCGCAGAACTCGGTGAGCGTCCAGTAGAAGCTGTCGACCCCGGACAGCCGGCTGCTCACGTCCGGGGTGCCGGACGAGTCACCGGCCCGGGGCGGGGCGTAGACCCGGACGTCGGGGAAGGCGCCCGCGGGCAGGCCCAACTTCGCGTAGGCGGCCGCGGTGTCTTCGTCGACGCGGGTGTTCGGATGGTCGAGGAAGAGCAGGTCTTCGCCCTTGACGTTGAAGATCAGGGCCTTCGCGTTGACCGCGTCGCCGCCGAGTACGCCCGAGCGGAACACCGAGTAGAGCAGGAACGTCGCGAAGGTCGTCTTGGTGGCCACTCCCGAAATCCCGGATATCGAGACGTGGGCCCCCCGCGTGCCGTCGAGGAAGTCGGCGTTGAGGTAGACCGGCACGCCGTCGCGGCCGACGCCGATCGGAATCTGGCGTTCCATCCGGTCGAAATGCAGCGCCCGGGCCCGGGCCTCGCCGGTGGCCCGATGCACTACCGCGCCGGGCGCCGGCGGGACGTAGAACTCCGGGTCCACCCGGGTGGTGGTGATCTCGGCCGCCTCCTGCACCTGCGCGGGGAGCATGCCATCGGCGATGGCGAACACGTCGGAGTCGAACTGGGCACCCTCATGCCGGGCCCGCACCTGGGTCACCACTCCGGCGATCGTCACCGGCTCCCGGTCGGGCAGGTCGCGCCGGGTGACCACCACGTCGTCGAGTTGCAGGTAGCTGCCCGGCGCGACCGCCGTCCAGAACTGCAGCGGCGTGGCATCGGCGGTGCCGAGGACCCGGCCGACCGGCTCGCCCTGCCCGATGTCGGCGGAGGGGGCGGCGGAGTCGGCGGCGCTGGGGTGTTGGGGCACGACACGCATGCTGCCGTACGAGGCCGACATCTGCCCAGGCGGCGCGCGGAGACTCCGTCGAGCGCACAGGTTGTCCACAAGGCAGGCCCGATACGCACAAAGTTATCCACAGCGGCCCGCACGGCGGCTGCATTCGGCCATTCGTGCTCCCGGCCCTCCGATCCGCGGGATCCTGCATGAGGCGAGCGGAGGAGGCGAGGCGTGGGGCCGACACGGAGGCGGTTCGGGTTACTGCTCCTGCTCGCGGCTGTCCCGCCGACGTTGGAAGCGGTCGTGCTGGTCGGGATCGGGTACCGGGGGGCGCTGGGCCTTCCTCCACAGGCAACAGCGGTATGGCCGTACGACTCCTACCACGACCTGCGCTGGATCTTCGTCTATCACGACTCGGTCCTCGGCTTCATCATGGAGTTCGTGGCGGTCGCCGCTGTACGCGGCCTGCTGACGGCGGCCCTCTCCGCGCTGGCGTGGCCGCCGCAGGCCGACCGGCCGCCGTTCGTCCAGCTCATCCGCCGCAATCTGGCCATCGCGGTGATCTCAGCGTTGATCATCTCGCCCTGGGCGGCCCTGTCCGTGGCCTTCTCGGCGGTCGCGCTCTCCTGGTACCTGTTCGCGTCGCTGATTCCGATGCTGGTGCTGTCGCCGTTCCTGCAGCGCGCGGTGGTGACGTCGCGCTGGTGGCGGGGGCTGCCGACGCTCGAGTTGTTCGGCTGGTCGCTGCTCAACTTCGCCGTCCTCACGGTCGCCGGCGCACTCGCCACGAGCGGGCCGAGCTGGTGGGCGGTGCCGGCGGCCGCAATTGCCGGCATCGCGAACGGGCTGCTCTGGCAGCGCGTCGTGGCCGCGTCGGTGTTGCCGGCGCGGATTCGCTTGCCGCGGGTGCCCGTGACGCCGGCGGTGGTCGTCCTCACCATGGCCGCCGCGGTCGCCGCTCAGTCGGTGATCGGGATTGCCGCAGGTGGGGAGCGCGAATGGTGGCCTCCGATCGTCAGCGAGCACCTGCCGGAACGGGTCCCCCACGCGGTTATCGTGGTCGCCGGGCACGATACGAATTGGGACGGCCGGCCTCCGGCGGACCCGCGGGTGGAGCGGTTCTCCTACCGTGGCCTCGACGATCAGCAGCGGCCACTACCGTACGGTCCCGCGGCCACCCACCGGTCGCTGGGCTCGAGCGCCGCCGTGCTCGCCGCCCAGGTCGAGGCTGTGCATCGCCGCACCGGCCGTCCGGTGGCTCTGCTCGGCGAGAGCGAGGGCGCGATGGTGGTGCGTACCTACCTCGGGCGGTGGCCGATGACACCGGTCACTGCCGCCCTGATGTTCAGCCCGCTGGTACGGCCCGGCCGTGCGTACTATCCACCGCCGGGCTATTCGGGGTTCGGGGTTGTCGTCGGGTGGGAACTGCGAGCCATCTTCGCGGCGTCCAACGTGTTCCGGGCGGTGAAGGTCAGCCCGGACGAGCCATTCGTCCGCTCGGTCATCGCGAACGCGCCGTTCTACCGGACCCGCACGCTGTGCCCGGTGGCCGGCGTACGGATAGTCGCCTTTCTGCCAACCGTCAGCGCGGCCGAGGCCCCACCGGGCGAGTATGCCCGCATTCCGGTCGTTCAGATGCCCGCGTTCCACGGTGGTCTGATCGGCCGGCAGGCCGCGCACGAAAGAGTGATCGATTTTCTCGCCGGGGAATCGGTCCAGTTGCCGCGGCGGGAGTATCCGCTGCTCCAGCGGTTCGGCGCGGCCTGGCAGGCGCCGCCCCTCGCCTTGCGGATCAACCCGATCTGGGCGGCCGCGCGCGAGGCTGACCCGGGGTTCACCGGACACATCTGCGAAGGACGCTGACAAACCCACGCCCCTGCGGCGGCAAGATCGGCCGCCCGGGCTGAGCGTCCTCGTCAGCCGGGCGGCGGCGTACGACGGCGCCGGCGGTCTCTGACCAGTAGCCGGATGGCTGCGGCGTTGGCTACGAGCACCAGGGCGTCTCTGATCGGCGCGAAGGGAAAGATGAGGATGCCCATCGCGACGGCCAGCGCTGCGGCGGCGATGCCGAGCGGCGCCCAGCGCTGATTCACAATGATCGCGAGTCCGGCGATCGCGGCTGCCATCCCGACCCCCACGTGCAGCCACACCCAACCGGTGATGTCGACCTGGTGGATCGCCGAGCGGGTCAGTATGACGAAGGAATCGGTCCTCGTGTTGGGGTAGGCGGCCACCACGTCCATCAGGTTCGCGCCCATCATGAGGACGCCGGCGAGCAGGGCTGGCCGCCCGTGCACGGCCCCGTCGCCGGCCGTCGCCATGCCGGATTCCTGGCGTGCCACTCGTTCTCTCCTCGCCGTCGCACCAGTTGCTGGTGCGCGCCCGACGTGCCCGGCTACCTGACCGATACAAGCGGTTGCCTCGGCTTAGCCGGCAGCCGCTTACCGGCTGGCTGTGCCGCTGCCGTCCCGGCGCCAACCGATTCCCAGACTATGGCCACCTTCCGTCACGCACCGGAAGGTCGAGCAAACGCCGGCCCGGTGGACGATCCGACGCTGGCGCTCGGGTCAACTCGCCGGCTCTGCGGCGCGCAGGTACCGGAGCAGGAGGACGTCGTCCGCAGAGAGGACGTGGCACAGCTCCATGGCCTGTGGCGGGGCCGGCGGGCCGGGTAGGCCGGGCGGATTCGGGGGATCGGCCGTGATCCGTCCCGAGCCCGGCCCGGCGAGCAGGGGAGAGACGGTCAGGCACAACTCGTCGACGAGGCCGGCGGCGGTCAAGCCGCCGAACAGTCCCGGGCCGCCCTCGCAGAGCACCTGATGGTGGCCGCGCCGGTGCAACTCCGCCAACGACGCCGGCAGGATGTCCGCCGGTCCCATCCGCAGCACCTCGGCGACGGCGGTGAGGCCCGGCGGTGGGTCCGCCTGCCCGGTGGTGAGCACGAGCGGACGTACCGGCGCATCGGCGAATGCCCGCTGTGCCGGGTCGAGGTCGAGCGACCGGGACACCACGACCAGGGTGGGGTATTCGGCGAGGCCGTGGTCGCGGCGCCAGGCCCGGCGGCGCTCGTCGAGGCGTACCGCCCGATAGCCTTCGCAACGCAGGGTGCCGGCACCGACGAGCAGCGCGTCGCACAGCATCCGGAGTACGCCGAACACCCGCTTGTCGGCCGGGCCGGACAGGCCGGCCGAGTAGCCGTCGACGGCGACCGCGCCGTCGATGCTGCTGACGAAGTTGACCCGGAGGTGGGTCCGTCCCGGCCGGGACGGGCGGCCGTACAGGTCGGCGAGCGCCGCGTCGTCCAGGGCAGCCGTGTCCGGCCCGGGCCACACCCGGCGAATCGTTGCCTCCGCGGTCATTCGCTGGCCGGACCGGTGACCGGTGGGGTCGGTACCGGGGTACGGTGCTGGCAGTCGCACCAGTTACGGCCCGGGCACTCCTCGTGCCGCTTCCGACGACACGCGCGGCAGATCATGAGACCAGCCTATGTCGGGATGGTCGGAGGTGATACGGATGCCATCGGAGCCCCGGCAGCGCGCGAAGGCGCGGGAGAGCCGGCCGGGGGCCGCGACTACGGCCGGTGGTAGGTGCTCGACGCGCGAACGCCGACGACCGTGGCCGGTGAGAACGACCGGATGGACGTCGACGGGGTCGAAGCGGGGCTGAAGGTGCCGGGCGACCGCCGCCAACGGCATTGAAAACCCTCGTAATTGGATCGGGGGCGGGCGAGGATCCCTAGCATCGGAGGTGGTGCGCCGATGACGAGAACGCCAGTGTGGATAGGGGGGACATGCCCCGGCAGATCTACCAACTGAAGGTGACCCTCTGCGACGTGATGCCGCACGTCTGGCGGCGGGTGCTGGTGCCGGGCGGCTACACACTCGATCGGGTTCACCGGGTCATCCAGACCGTCATGGGCTGGCATGACGTCCATCTGCACTCCTTCGAGATCGACGGCCAGCAGTACGGCCAGCCGGACCCGGACGGCGAGCTCGCGCTGCGCGATGAGCTGGACCACCGGCTCGACGCGGTGGTGCACAAGGGGGCGCGACTTGTCTACACGTACGACTTCGGCGACTGGTGGGAGCACGAGGTCGTGGTGGAGGACGTCTTCGGCGCCGATCCCGATGAGCGGTATCCGCAGTGCGTCGGCGGCGAGCGGTCCTGTCCCCCGGAGGACGTGGGGGGCGCGTACGGGTACCGCGCGTTCCTGGCCGCCCTCGCCGACCCGGCGCATCCCGAGCACCTGGCAATGCTGAGCTGGGTCGGCGGCGGCTTCGACCCGGCGAGCTTCGACCCGGGCCGGGCGACGACGCTGGCGCGGCGCCTCACCTGACATGTCGCTGAGCGCCCCGCCCGTCGGGTAACGGTTTGGGAACGCTACCACGAAGCATTGACACGGATGAGGTCCACGGCGACGCTGTATGGGAGCGCTCCCATACGTCGCCGTGTCGACATCGGGTGCGACGTCCCTTCCAACCTCATCGAGAGGGGTCAGGATGAACGTCACCAGGCGCTTCGCGCGCCTCGGCGTCGCCGCCCTCGCCGCGGCCGTCGTGCTCGGCGGTGCCGCGGCCTGTGGCAACGACGACGAACCGACCGCCGGCGACAAGCCGGCGAAGCTGGTCGTCGACACGTTCGGCGAATTCGGGTACGACGAGCTGGTCAAGCAGTACGAAAAGGACACCGGCATCACGGTCGAGCTGCGCAAGACTGCCCAGTTGCGGGACTACCGCCCGAAGCTGGTGCGGGCGTTGGCCACCGGAAAGGGCGCTGCCGACGTCGTCGCCCTGGAGGAAGGCATCCTCAACGAGTTCAAGACCAACCCGGCCAACTGGGTCGACCTGGCGCCGCGCGTCGCCGACCACAGCAAGGACTACCTGGCGTGGAAGTACGAGCTCGGCAAGGCGCCCGACGGCCGGCTCATGGGCCTGCCGACCGACGTGGGCAGCCTCGCCGTGTGCTACCGGCGGGACCTGTTCCAGGCGGCAGGCCTACCCACCGACCGCGACCAGGTCAGCGCGCTCTGGCCGACCTGGCAGGCGTTCACCGAGACCGGCAGAAAGTACCGGTCGGCGACCGGCAAGGGCATGCTCGACTCCGTCACGACGGCGGCGAGCGCCGTCATGTTCCAGGAGGGCGGCGACCTCTTCTACGCCAAGGACGACACGATCGTCGCCGACAGCAGCACCGCGGTGAAGAAGGCGTGGGACACCGCGACCGCCATGGTGGACGCGGGCATCACCGCCAAGACGACGACCTGGTCGCCGGAGTGGTCGGCCGGCTTCAAGCAGGGCACCTTCGCCGCGACGTTCTGTCCGTCCTGGATGCTGGGCATCGTTTCGGAGAACTCCGGCAAGGAGAACAGCGGCAAGTGGGACGTCGCAGCCGTGCCTGGCGGCGCCGGCAACTGGGGCGGGTCCTGGCTAGCCGTCCCGCAGCAGAGCAAACACCCGGCGGCGGCGGCCAAGCTCGCCGAGTTCCTCACCAGCGCGTCGAGCCAGGTCGCGGCGTTCAAGCTCAAGGGCCCGCTGCCGACGAACCTCAAGGCTCTGGCGGACCCGGGCTTCCAGTCGCACACCGACCCGTACTTCAACGGCGCCCCGACCGGCAAGATCTTCGGAGAGAGCGTGGCGAAGATCGAGCCGATCCACCTCGGCCCCAAGCACCAGGCGGTCAAGGAGAACGCGTTCGAGCCGGCGCTACGGTCGTACGAGAGCGGTCAGGCCAACAGGCAGGCGGCCTGGGAGCAGTTCCTGAAGGACGCCCAGACCCAGGGCGCCCTCTAGCGCGGCGCGGGATGGCGGCCGTTCCGGCACCGGCCGCCATCCGGCTTCGCCGCCCCCTCGTCCGCTGCCCGCGGGAGGAGACTCGTCCATGGCTCTGCCGACTGCCACGGCGCCGCCCACCCGACCCACCCCGCCAGCCCGGGCCAGCCAGCCGATCCGGCCGTCCCGGGACGCCCGGATCGCCCGGCTGGCCCGGCTCGACGGGGCCGTGTCGCCGTACCTCTACATCGCCCCGTTCTTCGTCGTGTTCGCTGCGTTCGGCCTCTATCCGATGCTGCGTACCGCGTGGATGTCGCTGCACGACTGGGATCTCGTGGGCGAGCACCGGTTCGTCGGCCTCGACAACTACACGGGCCTGCTCAGCGACGGGTACTTCTGGAACGCGGTCGGCAACACGTTCGGGATCTTCCTGCTCACGACCGTCCCGCAACTGTTCCTCGCGCTCGTCCTGGCCAGTCTGCTCAACCGCACCCGGCTTCGCGCCCGAACGTTCTTCCGGATGGCGATCTTCGTACCGAACGTGACTTCGGTCGCCGCGGTCGCGATCGTCTTCGGGATGCTCTTCCAGCGCGACTTCGGGCTGGTCAACTGGCTGCTCCAACTGGCCGGCGTCAGCGAACCGATCGACTGGGACGCCCAGCGCTGGAGTTCGTGGATCGCCATCGCGGCGATGGTCAACTGGCGCTGGACCGGCTACAACACGCTGATCCTGCTGGCCGGCATGCAGTCGATCCCGCGCGACCTGTACGAGGCAGCGGCCCTCGACGGGGCCGGACCGTGGCGGCAGCTCTGGCGGATCACCCTGCCGATGCTGATGCCCACGTTCGTCTTCGTCGTCACCCTGTCGACCATCGGCGGGATGCAGCTCTTCACCGAACCACTGGTCTTCGGCAACGGTGTGATCATCGGGGGAGACCAGCGGGAGTTCCAGACGGTGGCGATGTACATGTACGAGAAGGGGATCGTCGACCTCGGCTCCGCCGGTTACGGCGCCGCGGTGGCCTGGGCGCTGTTCCTGATGATCGCGCTGGTGTCGGTGGGCAACATCCTGCTGCTGCGGCGCAGGGTCCGGTAAGGAGCAGGCCGATGCTGTCCGCCTCCCGCCGCCTCTGGCAGGCCAGCCCGCTGACGTACGTGGGGCTCGTGCTCGCGGTCCTGCTGTCGATCTATCCGTTCTACTACCTCGTGGTGATCGCCACGCGGAGCCTCGACGCCGTCAACCAGGTGCCACCGCCGGCCACACCCGGCGACTCCTTCGGCGCGAACTTCCAGCGCGTGCTCGACAACGACGCGGCCAACTTCCTGACCGGACTCGTCAACTCGGTCATCGTCTCCACAGTGGTGACGGCCTCGGTCGTGGTCACCGGCACGCTGGCCGGCTTCGCCTTCGCCAAGCTGCGCTTCCGCGGCCGAAACGTCCTCCTGCTGTCGATCATCGTCACCATGATGGTGCCCACCCAGCTCGGGCTGATCCCGCTCTGGGGCATGATGCAGGACCTCGGCTGGTACGACACGCTCTATGCGGTGACGGTTCCGTTCCTGGCCAGCGCGTTCGGCGTCTTCATGATGCGCCAGTACGCGGCACAGGCGGTCTCCGACGAGCTGATCGAGGCCGGCCGCGTCGACGGGTGCAGCACGGCCCGCATCTACTGGAACATCGTGCTACCCGCGCTGCGCCCGGCCGCCGCCGTCCTCGGATTGCTCACCTTCATGGAGACGTGGAACACCTTCCTGTGGCCCTACGCGGTGCTCACACCGGAGAATCCGACGCTTCAGGTGTCGCTGGCGTTCCTGTCGTACGCCTACTACACCGACTACTCACAGGTCTTCGCCGCCACCGCTGTCGGCACCCTGCCGTTGCTGATCGTTTTTGTGCTCTTCGGCCGCCAGATCGTCGGCGGCATCATGGAAGGCGCCGTGAAGTCGTGACCAAGTCGACGAGGATCCAAGCCGTCCCCGAGGCCGACCTGCGCCTGCCGGATGACTTCATCTGGGGCGCCGCAACCTCCGCTTATCAGATCGAGGGCGCCGCCGCCGAAGGCGGGCGCGGACGGTCCATCTGGGACACCTTCAGCCGTACGCCGGGTCGGATCGCCGACGGCAGCACCGGCGACAAGGCCTGCGACCACTACCACCGGTTCCGCGACGATGTACGGCTGATGGCCGACCTCGGCCTGCGCGCGTACCGGTTCTCGATCGCCTGGCCTCGGGTGCAGCCGGACGGCATCGGTACGGCCAACCAGCGCGGCCTGGATTTCTACCGCCGGCTGGTCGACGATCTGCTGGCCCACGACATCGAACCCTGGGCGACCCTCTACCACTGGGACCTGCCGCAGCCGCTGGAAGACGCCGGGGGTTGGCCCGAGCGCGACACGGCCGCCCGGTTCGGCGACTATGCGGCACTCGTCCACGGCGCTCTCGGCGACCGGGTGCGTAATTGGACAACGCTCAACGAGCCCTGGTGCTCGGCATTTCTCGGGTACGGCTCGGGCGTGCACGCGCCGGGTCGTCAGGACGCCCGCGCGGCCGTTCGGGCGGCGCACCACCTGATGCTGGGGCACGGGTTGGCGCTGCAGGCCATGCGGGCGGCCGCGCCCGGCCACCAACTCGGCGTCACGCTCAACCTCTATCCGGTGTCGCCACGCTCGGCCGGGCCGAATGACGCCGACGCGGCCCGCCGGATCGACGGGTTGGCCAACCGTCTGTTCCTGGACCCGATCCTGCGCGGCAGCTATCCCGCCGATGTCCTCCATGACCTCCAGCCGGTCACCGACTTCGGGCACGTCCGGTCCGGCGATCTGGCGGTGATCTCCACGCCGCTGTCGATGCTCGGCGTGAACTACTACAGTCGGTACGTGGTCGGCGGGCCGGCCGGCGTCGGACCGGCCGAGCCGTACTGGCTGTCGGCGTCCAACTGGCCGGGCAGCGAGCGCGTCCGCTTCGTCGACCGGGGGCTGCCAACGACGGCGATGGGTTGGGAGATCGACGCACCGGGACTGAGCGAGGTCCTTCAGCGGGTGCACACCGACTACCCGGAGGTTCCGATCGTCCTCACCGAAAACGGTGCGGCGTTTCCGGACCGGCCGGTCGACGGCGAGGTGGACGATCCCGACCGGGTGGCGTACCTCGACGCCCACCTGCGGGCGTGCGCCGACGCGGTCGCCGCCGGGGTGCCGCTGAAGGGCTATTTCCTGTGGTCACTGCTCGACAACTTCGAATGGTCGTGGGGTTACAGCCGACGGTTCGGCATCGTGTACGTCGACTACGAGAGCCAGGTCCGCATCCCCAAGTCGAGTGCCCGCTGGTACGCCCAGGTAATCCGGCGGCACCGGCGGACCGCAGAATAGTGACATGATCCCCAACAACGGTCGGCCATCGAGCAAGCCGACCCTGGACGCCGTCGCGGCGCGCGCGGGAGTCGGGCGCGGCACGGTCTCCCGGGTGGTCAACGGATCGCACCAGGTGAGCCCGCAGGCACGCGCGGCCGTCGAGCAGGCGATCGCGGAACTGGGGTACGTCCCCAATCGGGCGGCCCGGTCGCTGGTGACCCGGCGGACGGATTCGGTGGCCCTGGTTGTGTCGGAGTCCGGCGACCGGGTGTTCACCGAGCCGTTCTTCGCCGCGATCGTCCGCGGCATCAGCTCCGCCCTGCTCGAGACGCCCATCCAGCTCTGGCTCGCCATGGCCCAGTCGCCGGCCGAGCGCGAACGGCTCGAGCACCACCTGACCGGCCAGCACGTCGACGGCGTCCTGCTGCTGTCCCTACATGACAATGATCCGCTGCCCGCCCTGCTGGAACGGCGCGGTCTACCCACCGTTTTCGGCGGACGCCCCGCGCGCATGCTCCGGCCGAAGGCCCGGCCGGCGCACTTCGTCGACGTCGACAACGAGGGCGGAGCCCGGCAGGCCACCGACTACCTCATCGGCGCCGGGCGGCGGCGGGTCGCGACCATCGCCGGACCGCAGGACATGGGCGCGGGCCTGGCGCGGCTGCGGGGCTACCAGGCGGCCACCGCGGCGAGCGGGCGGAAGATCCGGGACGGCCTCGTCGCGTACGGCGATTTCAGCGAACGCAGCGGCACCGCGGCGATGCGTCGGCTGCTCGACCTGGCGCCGGACCTCGACGCCGTGTTCGCCGCCTCCGACCTGATGGCCTTCGGAGCGCTCCGCGCGCTGCACGAGGCCGGCCGGCGGGTGCCGGACGACGTGGCCGTGGCCGGGTTCGACGACGCGCCGATCGCCCGTCAGGCCGACCCGCCGCTCACCACCGTGCACCAGCCGGTGGAGGAGATGGGCCGGCAGATGGCCCGGCTGCTGGTCGCGCTGATCGCCGGCGGAGAAGTGCCCGAGCCGTCCGTCGTGCTCGACACCCACCTGGTACGTCGGGAATCCGCCTGAGACCCACCCGGGTCAGCCGGCCGACCAGCGGCGCAGTTCGCGGCGTGCCAGCGACGCCCGGTGCACCTCGTCCGGGCCGTCGGCGAGCCGGAGCGTGCGGGCCTGCGCCCAGAGCGCGGCCAGCGGAGAGTCCTGGCTGACTCCCGCTGCGCCGTACCCCTGAATGGCCTTGTCGATAACCCACTCCGCCATCGCCGGTGTCGCGATCTTGATCGCCTGGATCTCGGTGTGCGCGCCCCTGTTGCCCACCGTGTCCATCAGCCAGGCGGTCTTGAGCACGAGCAGCCGGGCCTGCTCGATCCGCACCCGGGACTCGGCGATCCATTCCTGGATGACGCCCTGCTCGGCGAGCGGGCGACCGAACGCAATCCGTTGGGAAACCCGCTGGCACAGCAGTTCAAGCGCGCGCTCCGCCATGCCGATGAGCCGCATGCAGTGGTGGATTCGCCCCGGCCCGAGCCGGGCCTGCGCGATGGCGAAACCGGCGCCCGCGCCGCCGATCAGGTTGTCCGCGGACACCCGTACGTTGTCGAAGTCAATCTCGGCGTGGCCCCCGTGCGCCCCCTCGGTGTAGCCGAACACGGTCATGCCGCGACGTACGGTCACGCCGGGAGTGTCGCGCGGCACGAGCACCATGCTCTGCTGGCGGTGCCGCTCGGCGGTCGGGTCGGTCTTGCCCATGACGATGAAGATCTGGCAGCGCGGGTCCATCGCCCCGGACGACCACCACTTGCGTCCGCTGATCACGTACTCGTCGCCGTCTCGGTCGATCCGGGTGGCGATGTTCGTGGCGTCGGAGGAGGCCACGTCGGGCTCGGTCATGCAGAACGCTGACCGGATCTCACCGTCGAGCAACGGCCGCAGCCAGCGTTCCTGCTGGTCCGGCGAGCCGAACTCGGCCAGCAGTTCCATGTTGCCGGTGTCCGGCGCGGCGCAGTTGAGCGCCTCGGGGGCGAGGTGGGGACTGCGTCCGGTGAGCTCGGCCAGCGGCGCGTACTGCAGGTTGGTCAGCCCGGCGCCGTACCGCCGGTCGGGCAGGAACAGGTTCCACAGTCCGCGCTTGCGGGCCTCGCTCTTCAGCTCCTCGATGATCGGCGGACGCGCCCACGGGTCTGTGGCGGCGGCAACCTGCTCGGCGTGGATCGCCTCAGCCGGATAGATCCGCTCGTCGAGAAAATCGGTGAGCGCTTCGTGCAACTCGGCCGTACGGGCGTCGAATCCGAAGTCCATCGGTCCTCCTGACGCTGCGGGGGACGTACCGGCCGATTGTTCCTGGCGGGCGCTGGCGCGGCAACGGGGGCGCCGCTAGCCAGCTGTGACCGCGGACAGCCCGTGCGCGACGAGCGGGTCCACCATGTCGCCGATCCGGTCGAAGCCCGCGCCGACCGTCTGGCCCAACGTGTAGCGGTAATGGATCCCCTCGCAGATCACGGCGAGCTTGAAGCAACCCAGCGCGATGTGCCAGTGCAGGGGGCCGACGTCGATGCCGCTGCGGCCGGCGTACCGGCTGATCAGCTCGTCCCCGGACGGAAAACCCGCTCCTGGCCCGAGCCCGTCGGCCACGGGATTGCCCGCAGCCGCCGCCCCGCCGAGCACATCCCAGTACGTCAGCAGCAGCCCGAGATCGGCGAGCGGATCGCCCAGCGTCGCCATCTCCCAGTCGAGGACCGCCCGCAGCGACAGCGTCGCCGGGTCGGCCATCAGGTTGTCCAGCCGGTAGTCGCCGTGCACGATCCGCCCGGCGTGAGCGCTCGGTGGCACGCTGGCCGCCAGCTTTTCGCGCAGTTCGTCGATGCCCGGCACCGGGCGGCTGCGGGAGCGGTCGAGTTGGCCGCCCCACCGGCGTACCTGCCGGGCGAGGAATCCCTCGGGCCGGCCGAAATCCGCCAGGCCGACCTCGGCCGGATCCACGGTGTGCAGGTCCGCGAGCGTGTCCATCATCGCGTCGGCCAGCCGGTGCCGCTGCACGGGTGTCAGGTGGTCGGTCTGCTGGCGACTGCGGTAGACCACGCCGGGCACCCGCTCCATGAGGTAGAACGGCGCCCCCAGCACCCCGTCGTCGGCGCATAGTAGGAGGGTGGCCGGCACCGGTACCCGGGTCGGCGCCAGCGCGGCGATGACCCGGTACTCGCGGGCCATGTCGTGCGCGGTCGCCAGGACGTGGCCGAGCGGCGGGCGGCGCAGGACAAACTCGTGCTCACCACTGGCCACGACGTAGGTGAGGTTGGACCTGCCCCCGGCGATCAGGCGGGCGTGCAGCGGGCCATCGAGCAGGTCGGGCCGGTGCGCCGCGAGGTGGCCGGTCAGGCGCTGCAGGTCGAGGCCGGCGGGGGAGCCGGGTGCGGCATCCGGGGTGGTCGCGGGTGCCGCGGGCTCGGTCATCCGACAAGTTGATGGCAGGTCGCAGGCGGTGTCAAGCGGCGGACGTTGCGGCGGGGACACCTCGCCGCAACGGACCCGAAACGGCTGCGGGCCAAGCTGGGCAGGTTCATGCGCCGCGGGGGGCGCCGACGACGGGAGACCAAGATGCTGCTACGGGTACGAGTCACCCTGCCGGACCGGCCGGGTGCGCTCGGTCAGGTGGCACGCACGCTGGGCGCCGCGGGCGCCGACATCGTGCAGGTCGTGGTGCTGGAACGGCTGGCCGGCCGGGCGGTTGACGACTTCACGGTGGCGTGGCCGGGTTCGGTACGGGCCGACCGGCTGAGCGCCGACCTGGCGGCCGTACCCGGAGTGCGGGTCGACGGGATCTGGCGGGCACCCGGAGCGACGGCCGGATATGGGCATGACGCACAGGTACTGGCGCAGGTGGCGGCCAACCCCGCCGACGGACTCGCCACGCTGGTCGACGCCGCGCCCGGCCTGCTCGCGGCCGACTGGGCCGCCGCCGCGGTGGTGCCGGCGGACTGGGCGGTGACCGTCGGTCACGCATCCGGGGACGGACCGGCTGTGGCGTACGCCAGTTGGCAGGCGCCGGAGGCGCCGGTGCTGCCGGAGGTCACCCCGCTGCGGGCCCGCGCCGTGGACGGCGCCGGGGCCGACCGGTACGCGATGGCGCCCTTCGGCCGGGCCGGCTTGGTGCTCGTGCTGGCCCGGTGCGACGGAGGGGAACTGCCGCCGGCGGCCGTCCACGTCACCGAGGTCGAGCGCGTGGCCCAACTGGTGCGGGCCGCCGCGGTGATCCTCGGAGACCGGCTCGACCGGCTCGACCGGATGAGCGCGCCGCCGGCCACCGTCCGCTCGTAAGAGCCGCCGGGGTGGATGATCCACCCCGGCGGCCCGATTTCGCTGTGCGCGTTCCCTTTAGATCAGTCCGTGCTGCTCAGGTTGTCCCGCCGGCGACGCATCAGCATCAGCGCGGTTCCACCGGCGACGAGCGCCAGGCCGATTGCGGCGAGACCGCCGATCCCGGTAGTACCGGTGACCGGAAGGACACTGGGCGGAGACGTCGTCACGCTCGGGGTCGGCGGCTTGGTGGTCCGCGTCGGGCTGACGCTCGGGCTAACGCTCGGGCTAGCCTGCGCGCACTTGGTCCAGAAGACCTTGTGCTTCTCAAAGACCTTTTCGCCGTCTGGCGCCGTTACCGTGGCGGTCAGCTTGACGTGGAACCCCTGCTTGGGATGCTCCTCCAGACCCGTGAAGTTGAGGTCGCCGGCGCCGAACGTCTCACTCGCCGGGTCCCCGAAGGCTGAAACACCCGAGCGCCCCCCGATACCACTCGTCGTGCCCGACGGCGGCTGAGCGTCGAACCTGATATCGGCCGTCGCACCGCTCTCGAAGTTGAAGAACTGGACCGCGAACCTGCAGCCCACGTGCGGCTCGTTGGAGGGGTCGTCATCGACGCCCCCCATGCAGGCCGATGGACTCACCGGGCAGTCGATTCCGTCGATCTTGACCGTGCCTTTGGCCTGGGCTGCGGCCTGGGCGGCGGACTCGGCCGCGGCGGCTCCGGACGCTGCCGCAGTCACTCCGAGGCCGCAGGCGGCGGCCAGGATGGCCAGTCGTAGGGACAGGGACGCTCGTCGAGAAGCCATGGGACATTCCTCATCACTAGCGCGAATGTTTCCATTCGTGCTGTCCTTCGACAGCGAATGTCAGCTAAGTACCTCTTGGACGGTCTGTCCGCAGTTTCGGCTTTTTTCCCGTACGGAACACCCTGCACTGGCTAAAAGTTCTATATGGGCATGGTCCGATCGGCCGATGTGGAGGGACAAGGGGAGGTCGATGCCCCTTCACCATGCCGGCGGGGCCGTTCCCGACAACCGCCCTGATAGGTACGTGCCGCAGCTGTCCAACCGTCTAGCGGTCGCCGCCCCAGCCGGCCGCGGACAAGGCCGCCCGCACGGACGCGGCGACTTCGTCCGGGTCGGCTGCGGACGAGCCACGCCGGAAACCGCAGGATGCGATCGCCGGCCAACCAGATGTCGTTCTGCCGGCGCATGTCCTCCGCCCACTGCCGGACGTCCATGTGGTGTGCGCCGTCGATCTCGACATGAAGACCCCAAGCCCGCCAGTACGCGTCGAGGTAACGAATCCGGCCGGCCGCGTCGGTTCGACGTTCCTGCAGGTCGGGCAGGGGTAGCTGGTTTCGACGGCAGACCCGCAGGAAGTCGATCTCGCCAGAGCGCCTGCGCGCCACCGTCGATGTCGGCAAGGGTCTGCCGGATGAGGGCGCGCCGCCGCAGACGGGGGAGCACGTCGACCACCGCCTGGAGTTCGGCGGGCAGGACGCGGCGCTGCTGGCAGCCGGCCGCGAGCACCGCCTGGGCTTCGTCCGTGGTGCGCGCCCAGGCGGCGGCGTCGACCAGGGCGCGAGCCAAGGTCGTGCGCGGTGGGCGACCGACCTGGAGGTGCTCCTCGGGCAGGATCGCGGTACGGTGCACCACCACATTGGCCATGTCGATCGGCAGCGTACGGAGCAGGGTCCGGCCGGCCCGCCGGTTCACCGGTACGACAACATGCACCGCCCGCTCACGTAGCCCGCGTACGCCTCCCTCGGTGGCCGCCGTCGGCCCCGCCAGGACCGCACCGGGCCCGCTGGCCAGGACCGCCACCCACAGCTGCTGGTCGCGGGTGAGGCGGCCGTTGCCGCTGAGCAGGACACCCCGGCAGATCGACCGCCACCGGCCGGAGCGGATCAGGCCGCGGATCGCCCCGTCGGTGCAAAGCTCTCTCGCCTGCCCGGTGGTGAGCACTCCGGCCTGCTCGAAGGTGAGCCATTCGAGGGCCGCGGTCCGCTTGGCGGCGGCCCGTTTCGCGGCGGTCCGTTTGTCGCTTCCCTTAGGCGATGAGCGCCCGAGACGGCTGCGGCCGCCGGACAACTGTCCGGCGGCCGCAGCCGTCTTGCGAAAGGGTCAGCTTTCGAACGTCACGTTGTCGCGACGACGCCGGAACCACATCAGAGCGGCACCGCCGCCGACCAGGGCGACGCCGGTCAGGGCGATGGTCGTGGCCGCCGCGCCGGTGACCGGCAGGGTGGGGCCGGTGGTTGGCGGGGTCGAGGTGGGCGGGGTCTCCGGGCTGCTCGGCGGGTTCTCCGGGCTGCTCGGCGGCGGGCTGCTCGGCGACTCCGTCTCTTCGCACGGCTGCAGCCAGAACACCTTGTGCTTCTCGGTCCAGTTAGGGTAATTGTCTCGGTCGACCGTCAGCTTGATGTGGTAGCCCTGCTTGTGCAGATCGGCCTTGGTGAGGTCGAGCTCGATGTCGCCGGGGTACTTGAAGACCTCGTCGGGGTCCCGCGTGTACGCGCCTCCGGTCGCCGGGTCCTTGCTGAGGAGTTGATCCTCGAGGCGTCCCACCTCGTGGAAGTCCTTGGATGATGGCGGCTGGGCCTCGAAGATGAGGGTTCCCCGCTCGCCCGCGTCGAGGTCAAAGAACTCGACCTGGAACCCGCACGTGACATGCGGCTCGTTCCGGTTGTCCAACTGATATTCCGGACCGTCGATCTTCACGGTGCCGTTGGCGCCGTCGGCCGCGAGAGCGGGAGCGCCGAAGGCTGCGCCGGCCGCAGTGGCGGCCATCGAGACGAGCGCGAGCGCAAGGCGCCGGCGGTGTCGCATGAGGACTTTCCTTCCGGTTTCGGAACACGGGGGGCCAAGCATCTTCTTGATCGTCTTCGAGGAGCCATCCCTGGAATCGATCGACCCGCACTTTTCTACGCGACCTTTAAGAGAACTTCAAGTCCCCAGCTCACCGTGTTGAACACACATCGCGGACCAACCGGCCGGTAGGATCTGCACCTTCATCCGGCGCCGACACTTCCGGCAGAACCGCGGCGGCTCCAGCGCCCGCGCCGCCCGACATGCGGCGTGCGACCCGGTAGCGGCGTCCTCGCCGCACCGGTCGCACCACATCTCCGCTTCGGGGGTCGCGGTCACAGCGTCGCCGAGAGGGCCTTAACCGGCATCTTGAGGTCATCGAGCAGGGCGAGGTCGTCCGTCGCCGGCCGGCCCAAAGTTGTCAAATAGTTACCGACGATCACCGCGTTGATGCCACCCAACAACCCGTCGCGCGTGCCCAGGTCACCGAGGGTGATTTCGCGGCCACCGGCGTACCGGAGGATGGTGCGCGGCATCGCGAGCCGGAAGGCGGCGATCGCGCGCAGCGCGTCCCGGGCCCCGACCACGGCTCGGTCACCCAGCGGCGTGCCGGGCCGCGGGTTGAGGACGTTCAGCGGCACCTCATGCGGATCCAGCTCGGCCAACTGCGCAGCGAACTCGGCCCGCTGCTCGACCGTCTCGCCCAGGCCAAGGATGCCGCCGCAGCAGACCTCCATTCCGGACGCGCGCACCATGCGCAGCGTGTCCCAGCGCTCCTCCCAGCTGTGCGTGGTCACCACATTCGGGAAGTAGGAGCGGCAGGTCTCCAGGTTGTGGTTGTAGCGGTGGACACCCATCTCGACCAGCTCGTCGACCTGCTCCTGGGTGAGCATGCCGAGCGACGCCGCCACCTGGATGTCGACCTCCGCCCTGATCGCGGCCACGCCCTCACGCATCTGCTGCATGAGCCGCGCGTCCGGCCCGCGTACGGCGGCCACGATGCAGAACTCGGTGGCACCGGTCGCCGCGGTCTGCTTGGCCGCTTCGACCAGCGACGGAATGTCCAGCCAGACCGACCGTACCGGCGAGGCGAACAATCCGGACTGGGAGCAGAAGTGGCAGTCCTCCGGGCAGCCGCCGGTCTTGAGCGACACGATGCCTTCGACCTCGACCTCCGGGCCGCACCAGCGCATCCGTACGTCGTGAGCGAGCTGGAGCGCGGCCGGCAGGTGCTCGTCGGGCAGGCGCAGCACCTCGAGTACGGCGGCCTCGTCGAGGCCGATCCCGTCGTCGAGCACCTGCTGGCGGGCACGGTCGAGGATCTCTGGCATGGGTCGTACCCTACAAGGCCAGCTCGGAGGCCCACTCGAGCGCCGGGATCGGCGGCTGGGCGCAGGGTGGGTGGTAGCTTCGGCCCGCGGGGCGGGAGGTGACCGGGATGGCGGACTGGCTGACAGCGCTCGACCGGCGCGCCCAGCTACGCGCCAAGGCCGGGCTCACCCGCCGGCTGCGCCACCGCGGCGCCGGCGACGATGTCGTCGACCTGGCCGGCAACGACTACCTCGGCCTGTCCCGCCACCCGGACGTGACCGCAGCGGCCGCGGTCGCCCTGTCCAACTACGGCCTCGGCGCGACCGGTTCGCGGCTGGTCCGCGGTTCCACCGACGTGCACCAGGCGCTGGAGGAGTCGCTGGCCGACTGGCTGAGCACGACCCGTTCGCTGGTTTTCTCCTCCGGCTACCTGGCCAATCTCGGCGCGATCCGGGCGCTCGTGCAGCCGCGCACTCTGCTGGTGTCCGACGCGCACAACCACGCATCGCTGATCGACGGCTGCCGGCTGTCCGGTGCGCAGACGGTGGTGACGCCGCATGTGGACGTACCGGCGGTGGAGGCCGCCCGGGCCGCGGCGCCCGGGCGCCCGGCGGTCGTGGTCACCGAGTCGGTCTTCTCCGTCGACGGCGACCTGGCCCCGCTGGCCGACCTGCACGCGGTCGCTCGCCGGCACGGCGCCCTCCTGCTGGTGGA
>DASVMV010000471.1:0-4457 GCA_036384155.1 Micromonosporaceae bacterium | reverse complement strand
TTGTCGACCAGGCCGGCGGCGAGGAAGGCGCCCGCCAGGGTCGGGCCGCCCTCCAGCAGCGCCGCCCGCACGCCGCGCTCGTACAGCGCGGACAGCAGCGCCCGCAGGTTGACCCGCCCTTCCGGGCCGCAGCCGACCTCGGCCGCCGTGGCGACCCAGGTGCGGGCCGCGCCGTCGCGCACCCGGGCGCCGGCCGGCGTACGGCCCGCGCTATCCACCACTACCCGCAGCGGTTGCCGGATGGCCAGGGTGCCGTCGCGCAGGTTACGGGCGGTCAGGCGGGGGTCGTCGGCGAGGACGGTGCCGATGCCGGCGAGGACCGCGTCGACGCTGCCACGCAGCGCGTGGACGTCCATCCGCGCCGCCTCCGATGTGATCCACATGCTGGTGCCGTCGGCCGCCGCCGACCGGCCGTCGAGGGTGGCCGCGTACTTCCAGATCACGTACGGCCAGCCCCGGCGCACCGACGTCAGCCAGGCGATGTTCCCGGTCTCCGCGACGGCCTCCCGGATCCCCACCTCTACGGCGACGCCGGCCTCGCGGAGAGTCGCCGCGCCACCGGAGGCGACCGGATTGGGATCGGGTACGCCGACCACGACGCGGGCCACCCCGGCCTGGATCAGTGCCGTGGTGCAGGGACCGGTGCGGCCGGTGTGGTTGCAGGGCTCCAGGGTGACCACCGCGGTGCCGCCGCGGGCCCGCTTACCGGCCTGGGCCAGCGCGACGATCTCCGCGTGCGGGCCGCCGGCGTACGCGTGGAAGCCCTCTCCGACGATCTCCCCAGCGGCGTCGAGCAGGACGCACCCCACCACGGGGTTGGGGCTGGTGGTGCCCAGACCCCGAGCGGCGAGCGCGATGGCGCGGTCCATCGCCTCGTCGGTGGAGACGCTCGCCATGTCGGCCCTGCTCCCTCGCGTCCGGCGGCGGCGCGCGGGCGGGGAGCGGAAGGCGGCCGGCTGGACGCCGGCACGGCGGAGGCGGAGGTCCCGGGTACGGCAGGCCGCCCCGGGGCGGCGACGCAGCAAGGATGCGCGCAGCCGTCCGTCCCGCGCGCTGTCTCCCATCCGGACTGTCTGAGCGCGGACGAATCCGCGCTCAACCGTCGGCCCTGGGTTTGCACCAGGTCCACCGGCCGACATGTCGGCCGGGTCGCGGGCTTACCGTGGGTGGCAACTGCCGGCCCCGCAGGTGCGGGTGGCAAACCGCCCCGGATCACCGCCGGTTCGGAATTTCACCGAGTCCCGCCAGCGCGTGGTGGGTACAGGCCGAGTGTCGCACGCCGTGGCCGCCGGTCCACCACTGAGGGGCGTACGTCACAGCGCGGAACCGTATGTCACAGCGCCGGGGTGGCGTCCGACCGCCGCCGGTCGACGGCGACGTACGACCCGGGCTGGCTCTTGGCGACCCCCTTCATCTCGGTCGCCACCGCGATGACCTCCAGCGGGTCGTCGAACCGGCGCGCCGGGATCGCCAGCGCAACCCCGATCGAGAGGGTGACCAGCGCCGCCCGCCGGGTTTTGCCGCGCCGGTCGGGAACCTCGACAAAGCCCCGGTTGGCATCCGCCGGGTCGTAGAGCCGGTCGGCGGCCTTCTCGAATTCGGGCACCGCCTGCTCGGTGAGCGGGCGCACCTGCTCGGGGGTGCAGATGAAAACGAAGTCGTCGCCGCCCACGTGGCCGAGGAACGCCGCTGGTGGTGCGACCGAGACGACAGCGCGGTGCAGGCTGCCGGCGAGCGCCATGATGAACTCGTCGCCGCGCACGAAACCGTACCGGTCGTTGACGCTCTTGAAGCGATCGATGTCGATGTAGCCGACGGCGAAGTCCGCGCCCGCGCGGATCCGGTCGGCGATCTCGCGCCGGATCAGGCTGTTGCCGGGCAACCCGGTCAGCGGCGACACCTCTCGGAACTCCTTGTTGCGCCGCAGCGTCGAGACGATCCGGGCGATCAGCTCGGCGGTGTCGAACGGCTTGACCAGGTAGTCGTCGGCGCCGGTGGTGAGACCGACCACCTTGTCCGCGGTCAGCCCCTTGGCGGTCAGCATGATCACCGGGAGTACCGCGGTCATCGGGTCCGCCCGCAGCCTGCGGGTCAGCTCGACGCCGTCCATGCGGGGCATCATCACATCCACCACCGCCAGATCCGGCCGGCGCCGTGCGATCATGTCCAGCGCTTCCTGACCGTCCGCGGCGTGCGCGACCTCGAAGCCGTGCAACCGCAGATTGACCGCGACGAACCGGGCGATGTCCGCGTCGTCGTCGACGACCAGGATCAGGTCGCGCGGTGGGCCGCCCGGGTCGGTGCTCACGCCGCCCCGACCGCCCGCTCAGCGAGCCGGCGCAGTTGGCGTACGGCCTCAGCGGGATCGGCCGCCCCATACACCGCCGTGCCGGCCACGAACGCGTCGGCGCCGGCGGCGGCCGCCTGCTCGATGGTGTCGGCGCCGATCCCGCCGTCGACCTCGATCCGCAGTTCGAGATGGCCGGAGTCGACATGCCGCCGGGCCGTTCGCACCTTGTCGAGCAGTTCGGGGATGAACCGCTGCCCGCCGAAACCGGCCTTGATGGTCATGATCAGGAGCGTGTCGAAGCTCGGCAGGATCTCCAGGTACGGCTCGATCGGCGTGTCCCGGTCGATCGCCAGGCCGGCCCGGGCCCCGGCCGAACGCAGGTCCTTGGCCAGCGCCACCGGATCGTCGCAGACCTCGGCGTGGAATGTCACGTTGTACGCTCCCGCGTCCGCGTAGCCGGGGGCCCACCGGCGCGGGTCCTCGATCATCAGGTGGACGTCGAAGGGCAACTGCGACACCGCCAGCAGGCTCTGCACCACCGGCAGGCCGATGGTCAGATTGGGCACGAAGTGGTTGTCCATCACATCGACGTGCAGCCAGTCCGCGGCCGGCTCGACCGCCCGGACCTCGTCGGCGAGGTGGGCGAAGTCGGCCGCGAGGATGCTCGGCGCGACGACCGGAGGTGCGTTCATCGCGTCAGTGTACGAATGGCCGCCCGGGCTCGGGCAACGTCGCGGGACCGCAACCTGACCCGGTCGCTGCGGGATGCTGGCCCCGCCGGCCTGCCGCTGCGGTAGCCCAACGGCTCAGCCGCGGCGGAGGACGGCCAGGAACATGGCGTCGGTGCCGTGCCGGTGCGGCCAGAGCTGAACAGCCGGACCCTGGCCGATGCCGGGCATCCCGGGCGGCAGCAGGTCGCGCGCGTCCACCGGCTCGACCGGTACGCCCGACCGGCGGCTGCCTTCCGCGACCGTCACCCGGGTCTCGACGGTATGCGGCGAGCAGGTCACGTAGGCGACGAGGCCACCCGGACGGGCCGCCCGCAGTCCCGCAGCGAGCAGTTCCCGCTGCAGTTTCGTCAACGGCGGCAGATCCGCCGGCTGGCGCCGCCAGCGCGCCTCCGGACGCCGCCGCAGCGAACCGAGCCCGGTGCACGGGGCGTCGATCAGGACCCGGTCGAAGCCTCCCGCCGGGAGCTGCGGATCGGCGCCGACGGTGCGACCGTCGGTGTGCAGCACGGTGACCGGGAGTCCGCGTACCGCCTGCTCGACCAGGCGCGCCCGGTGCTCGGCCACCTCGACCGCGGTCACCTCGGCGCCCCGCTGCGCGGCGAGCGCGCCGAGCAGGCCGGCCTTGCCGCCGGGTCCGGCGCACAGGTCCAGCCAGCGCGCGTCGGCACCCGTCAGGTCGGCGGCGACGAGCGCGTCGGTCACCAGTTGCGAACCCTCGTCCTGGACGTGCGCCCGGCCGTCCGCCAGCGCCGCCAGCTCACCGGGCGCGCCGCCGGGCAGGTAGACGGCGTACGGCGAGAAGGCGCCCGGCGCACCGCCCACCTCGTCGGCCAGCTCGATCGAATCGGCGCGACCGGGGCGCGCGCACAGGTGCACCGGTGGCCGTTCGTTGTCCTGCACCAGCAGCTGACGCGTTTCGGCGAGGTCACCACCGAGGGCATCGGCGAACGCCTGCACGATCCACCGGGGATGGCTGTGGGCGATCGCCAGGTGACCCACCGGATCGATCTCATACGCCGGGGCGAGCTCGGCCACCCACCCGTCGAGGTCCTTGTCGGCCACCGCCCGGAGGACGGCATTGGCGAAGCCCACCGCGGCGGGCGCCACCGACCGGACGAGGTCGACGGTGGCGGAGACCGCGGCGTGCGGCGGCACCCGGGTGTGCAACAGCTGATAGGCGCCCAGCCGCAGGGCGTCGCGGGCCGGCGGGTCGATCCGCCTGACGTCGCGATTGGCGCTCGCCGTGATGATCGCGTCGAGCGTGCCGCAGACGCGCAACGTGCCGTACGTCAGTTCGGTGGCGAAGGCCGCGTCCCGGCCGTGCAGGCCGAGGTCGCGCAGGAGGCCCGGCAGGACCAGGTTGCTGTAGGCGTCGTCGCGGTGTACCGCCGCCACCGTCTCGTACGCTGCCCAGCGGGGCAGGTCGACGGGCGCGC
>DASVMV010000470.1:0-22899 GCA_036384155.1 Micromonosporaceae bacterium | reverse complement strand
GGCGACCAGCCATGCGGCGAGCACCGATGCGCATGCCACCAGCCACGTGACGACGCCGAGCAGCGGGTGGCGAGTGTGGTGCGTCAGCCGGCGCAACAAAGGCCGACCGAGCGTGCCGACCGCCGCCGCGTACGCGACGAGCAGCGCTGCCAGCACCATCATGGCGCGGCCCGTCGGAGCCTGCGTAACGCGGTCCGCAGCGCGCGCGACTCGTCCGGGTCCATCTGCGCCAGGAAGTGGGCGAACACGGCGTGGTGATCCTCGCCCGCGGAGAGCGCCTCGCGCATCAGCCGCGCCGCCGCGGCCTGGCGGGTGATGGTGGGCTCGTAGCGGTACGCCCTGCCGTGCAGTGCCCGGGTCAACCAGCCCTTGCGGAACAAGTTGTCCATCACGGTCTGGACGGTGGTGTATGCCAGGGGACGCACGGCGTTGAGGTCGTCGACGACATCGCGGACCGTGGCCGGACGGGCCCACCGCCACAGCCGGTCCATCACCGCTGATTCGAGCTCGCCCAGTCCGCGCATGACCGTCCCTCCGCCGGCGACCTCTAGGTCACCCTAGCCGTCCGGAGGGCCGGGAAACGACCTGCGGCGGCCGCTGAGTCTGTCCTCGGTCGAACGGGTGATTGGAGCAGATCCCACCTAGCGTCCGACACCGGGACGTGCAGGAAAAGTGGCGCCAGGTCTGGTCAGAGTAATGATCACGTTCGATACTACTAAGGGCGATAGGAGTGACGGCCTTTCGCAACGGCTCGGGGAGGAGCAATGAGGCTCAGGGTCACCGCGCTTACCGTGCTACTCACCGCCGCCATGACGCCCGCCGCGCGGGCCGAGGTCGTTGTGGGGCCAGGTGGTCAAGTGCCGGGTACGGCGAGCAACTTCACTCTCCTCGGTCACAATCCGCTGGCCAACCGTGGGATGAACGCAGCGTTGGCCATCTACGACCACTTCGTCTATGTCGGCAACCGCACGGACGGCTCGACCCGCTGCGGTGCCGGCGATCCCCGTATCGCCGCCGCCGGCCCAGACTCGTGCCCGCACGTCATGCCGGGCATCGCCGTGGTCGACGTCACCGACCCGGCCCACCCCGCGACAGTCGGTGAGTTCGCGACCGAGTTGACCACCGGCGCGAATCTCGGCCAGACCTCGCGGGAGCTGCGGGTGTGGCCCGAGCAGGGACTACTGATGGCCATGTACTTCCGGTGCAGCACAGTGCTGCACGCCTGCCCACCAAGTGCGGACGTGTTCAGCATCAAGTTCTACGACCTGGCCGCCGACCCGATCAACCCCCCGCTGATCGCGACGTATGTCCCGTCGCGAAAGCCGCACGAAATGTTCCTGTGGGTCGACCCCGCCGATCCGGCCCGGGCGCTGCTGTGGCTTTCCACGCCGACGACGTCGGTGAATCCCAACACGGCGAACCTGGTCATTACCGACATCAGCCGCGCTCGCGAGGGAATCTTCACAGAGGTCGCCAAGGGGAACTGGAACCAGCTGTACCCCGGCGCCTCGAGCCCGGCGAACTACGACTTCGACCTAGCGCTGCACTCGATGGGGGTCAGCGCCGACGGCACTCGCACGTACCTGGCGTACCTGCGTGGGCATTTCCTCGTGTTGGACACCAGCGCGGTAGCGACCGGCGCGCTCCCGCCTGGCGGGGTGCTGTCGCTCAACGACAAGCTCCTCACGCCAGTTGAGAACCGGCCGCGGTGGGGCACTGCGGACGGCGACTGCGTCAAGGAGTGCGCCGAGTCCCACTCGGCGGTCAAGGTGCCCGGGCGGCCGTTTGTGCTCACCACCGACGAGGTGTACGGGACGTTTACCCTGCCCAGCGTCGGCTGCCCCTGGGGCTGGGCGCGCACGATCCAGGTCGCGCGGCCCGCGCGGCCGCACATCATGGGGGAGTATCGCCTGCCCGCCAACGAGCGCTCGTTCTGCGGCACCCCGGCCGACGACCCGGCCACGGAAGAGTTCACCAGCTACTCGTCGCACAACCCTACGCTGACCCGCAACCTCGCCATCATCGCGTGGCACTCCGGTGGTCTACAGGCGATCGACATCTCTGACCCAGGCTTGCCGCAACAGGCCGGCTGGTTCTCCCCTACCCCGGTGTCATCGGTCGCGACGGAGGATCCCGCGCTGAGCCGCGGCCCGAACAAGGTGGTGATGTGGAGCTACCCGATCGTGGCCAACGGCCTGGTGTACGTGGTCGACATCCGCAACGGCCTGTACGTCCTGCGCTACGACGGCCCGCGCGCCGCGGAGGTCGCCGGCCTGACATTCCTGGAAGGCAACTCCAACCTCGGCGACGCCGTACGACTCGACAAGTCCGCCGGCGTCGCGTAGCAACCGGTGCCGGGCGACCGCCCGGACACCGCCCGCCCCTCGGGCCATCGCCCGGATTTACCCGGAAGGAGCACATGCATGACACGAATGATCCGGGTGGCATTCGCTGCCGTCCTCGTCATCGGCGGGCTCGCATTCGCGGCACCCGCGTCCGCGGCGCCGGTCGAGGCCGTAAGCACCTTCACCTACACCCAGAACATGCATCCCATGGGGTTCTCGGCGAGGGAGAACACCGCAAGCCCGTTCACCGCGAACTCCGACATCGCGTTCTGGGGCAAGCTCGCGGTGCACGGCAACTACGACGGCTTCAGGCTGATCGACGTCACCGAGGCGGACAATCCGGTGGAACTGCTCGACTACCGCGACTGCGCCGGCAACCAGGGTGACGTCCTGATCTGGGAAAGCATCCTCGTCAGGTCCTGGAATTCGCCGGCACCCGCCGGGGCCACCTGTGATGGCCAGCCGGTCGCGCTCGGCTTCGAGGGTCTGCACGTCTTCGACATCAGCAACCGCGCCGACCCGCAACTGCTCGCCTCGGTGACCATGAACGCGGCCACGCTGCCCGAGCGTGGCTGCGGCTCGCATACCGCGACGCTTGTCCCCGACGTCGCCAACGGCGCCCTTTACGTCTACAACAGCGCCTCAAGCGGGCTGTGCCCCGGCATCGACATCGTCAAGATCCCGCTCGACAACCCCGCCGGCGCGGCGTTCCTGCACCGCGCGCCGACCGGCCGCAGCTGCCACGACACCGGAGTCATCCTTGGTACCGCAATGCTCGCCGCCTGCGCCGGCGGCAACGGCTTCACGGTCCTTAGCCTCGGCGGCGCCGGCGGCGGCACCATCGAAAACCCGGTTGTCCTCTACAGCGTGACAGTTCCCGGCGTGACCGTCGGCCACTCGGCCGCCTTCACCTGGGACGGCAAGGTGCTCATCTTCGGACATGAGCCGGGCGGCGGCTCACAGCCACGCTGCCAGGCGACGAGCAGCGTCACCGACCGGTCGCTGTTCTTCTTCGACGCGCGCACCGGCGCGCCGCTCGGCACGATGGTGCACCCACGACCGCAGACCGCGACCGAGAACTGCACCTGGCACAACTACAACGTGGTCCCGCTCCGAGACCGCTACGTGCTGGTGTCCGGCAACTACCAATCCGGGATCAGCGTGCTCGACTTCACCGACCCCGCTAACGCAACCGAGATCGCCTACGCCGACCCGGCACCGCTGACACCCACCCAGTTGGGCGGCGACTGGTCGACGTACTGGTACAACGGGCTCATTTACGAGTCGGACATCACCCGAGGATTGATCGACTGGAAGCTCAGCTCGCCGGCCGTCGCGGCGGCTCTGCGGCTGGACCACCTCAACCCGCAAACCGCCGAATTCACGCTCGACTAGGCGCGGCGACCGCGGGCTCACGCGGGCGAGGGCAGCTCCCCAAGTCCTCGCCCGCTCGGGCCCTTCAGCGCCTCGTCATCCTCGAGGCGAATTCTTATGAGGGGAGACCTACGCAATGCGCAGACTCAACGGATTGGCGCTGGTCGGGGTGATAGTGCTCGCGCTGCTTGCGGGAGGCGGGCCGGCTAGCGCGCATGATCCGGATCTGGGGGGCCACGACCATTCCGGCCCAGGGTCGACAGGCCCGGACGAGCACTCGCAGAACATGAAGCTGCTCGCGAATGTTGCTCGTTCGGCTGTGGCGACCCAGTCTGACCTGGCGTTCGCTGGGCGGCTCGCCTTCGCCGGCAACTACCTGGGCTTCCGGGTGATCGACATCTCCGAGCCGGAGAACCCGGCGGTGGTCGCTGACTTCCGCTGCAACGGCGCGCAGAGCGACGTCTCGGTGTACGGCAACCTGCTGTTCCAATCGGTGGACACGCCGCAGACCAACCCGACCTGCAACAGCAGCGGCACTGCGGCGTCCACGCCGGGCGCCTGGGAGGGCATCCGGATCTTCGACATCAGCAATCCGGCGGCGCCGGTGCACATCAACTCGGTGGCGACGGACTGCGGCTCGCACACCCACACGCTGGTGCCGGACCCGGCGAACAACACGGTTCACGTGTACGTGTCGTCGTACCCGCTCGGCGGGGCCGCGATCGGGCCGAACTGCCAGATGCCGCACGGCATCGTCTCCATCGTCTCGGTGCCGCTCGCGAACCCCACCGGCGCCACGGTCACCGAGTACCACCTCGACCCGGCCACCGAGCTGGCGAACTACCCGCTGGCCGGTGGACCGTTCGTGTTCACCGCCTGCCACGACATCAGCGTCTTCGTCGAGATCAAGCGGGCCGCGGCGGCCTGCCTGAGCGAGTCGCAGATGTGGGACATCAGCGACCCGACCCACCCGCAGTTCCTGTGGCGGTTCGACAACCCGGTGGTCAACAACGCGAACATCGACCTGTGGCACTCATCGACATTCAGCTGGGACGGCAAGGTCGTCGCGTTCGGTGACGAATCCGGCGGCGGCGGCGCGGCCCGGTGCGTCGACCCCAACGACCAGCAGGGCAGGATCTGGTTCCTGAACGCGCAGACCGGTGCCTTCCTCGCGAACTACAAGATTCCGCGCTCGGTGAGCACCGTCTGCACCATGCACAACTTCAACTTCATCCCGCTCAGGGACGGCCGGAAGGTCCTCGTGTCCTCGGCGTACAGCGGCGGCACCACCGTGGTCGACGTCGACAAGCTGCTCGCAGGTGCCAGCACGGCGGAGTCCGAGGTCGGCTACTACCGGCCGTCCGGCGCCGTCACCTGGTCGTCGTACTACTACAACAACTTCATCTACGGCAACGACATCTTCCGCGGAGTGGACATCATGCGGTTGGCCGACAACGCGACCGCCGGCGCGCGTCGCCTCGACATGCTCAACCCGCAGAGCCAGGAGTCGTTGATCCCCTGATACGCACCAGGCCCGGGGCGGTGTCAAGCATGCGCCGCCCCTGCGCCCGACTTCATAGGAGGTGCTGAATGCGGCGATCCCGCATCCTCGTCGGCTTGCTTGCGGTAGCGGCCCTGATGGTGCCCACCGCGGCGTACGCCCACCCCGAAGACGACGACCACCCCGGCTGGTACATCCCCAGCCCCGAGGGCCAAACCCGGAACATGCACCTATTGGCCAGTTCCGAGCGGACCAAGCCGCTGAGCACGTACCGCAACTCCGACCTGGCCTTCTGGGGCCGCGTCGCCTTCGCCGGCCACTACGAGGGCTTCCGAACGATCGATGTCTCGGATCCCGAGAACCCGCTGGTGCTCGCTGACGTCGACTGCCCCGGCGCGCAACACGACGTCTCGGTCTGGAGGAACCTGCTGTTCCTGTCCGTCGATTCACCTCGCACGAAGCCGGAGTGCGACGGGGTAGCCACCACCGGCGGCGCGCCGGGCTTCGAGGGCATCCGCATCTTCGACGTAAGTAACCCGGCCAGCCCGGCCTACGTCGGCGCGGTGGCCACCGACTGCGGTTCGCACACCCACACGTTGGTCCCGGACACCGCCAACGGGCGGGTGTTGCTCTACGTGGCGTCGTACCCGGCGTCAGCGTTCGGCACGTCGCCGTACGGCAACAGCTGCCAGCGGCTCAACCCCGACGGCACCCAGGGCCACTCGAAGATCTCCATCGTTGGCGTGCCGCTCGCCAACCCGCAGAATGCGCAGGTGATCGCGGAGCCGAGGTTCGAGTTGCAGAATTATCGGGGCACCTCGGGCTACCGCGGCTGCCACGACATCTCGGTCTTCATGGAGATCAAGCGCGCCGCGGCGGCATGCATGGGTGAGGGCCAGATCTGGGACATCTCAGACCCCGCCAGCCCGAGGACCATCGCCCGAATCCAGAACCCGAACATCGAGTTCTGGCACAGCGCATCGTTTACCTGGGACGGCAAGCTCGTCCTGTTCGGCGATGAAGCCGGCGGCGGCACGGGGCCGCGTTGCCGTACCCAGGACGCCGCGACGCTCGGTGCGATGTGGTTCTACGACCTGGCGTCGCTGGACACGCTCGACCCGACAGTGGTGGAGCCGCCACTGGGGTCGTTCAAGATCGACCGTGTGCAGGGCGACCAGGCGAACTGCACAACGCACAACTTCAACGTGATCCCAGTGGACGGGCGGTACGTCGCGGTGTCGGCGTACTACGCCGGCGGTACGTCTGTGATCGACTTCACCGATCCGAGCCGCGCGTACGAGGTCGGGTACCTCGACCCGCACGGGGCCAACACTTGGTCCTCGTACTGGTACAACGGCTTCATTTTCACTAACGACGGCGGGCGGGGCTCCGACGTCATGCTGCTGTCCGACCGGTTGCGGGCCGGGGCGCGCAAGCTGCCCTACCTCAACCCACAGACCCAGGAACAGCTCCTCGGCTGAGCGTCGCTTGAGGACTCGGAGTTGCTTCCGGGGCCGCCGTCGCCGGTGGCTCGTCTCCGGGCAAGCAGAGCTTTGACCCAGGCCCATTGGCGCCGAGGTCCCAATGGGCCTTGGGTCGAAGCGATGCGTTCCGCGGCGTTGAGCTGTCGGTTTCCGGTGCGGCTGAGCCGGTTTCTGGCCAGGTTGGACGACCTGTGCCTGCCGATAATGGCATCTGGGCAGCTCAGGCGGCATGTTCGTACTCGCCCAGGATGCCACCGAGACGATCCGTCGACGGATGTCGAGGCGGGCAAGCCGGTCCGGGTCAGGGATCGGTTCGGGCAGCGGCCGGAGGGGCCTGGCGTTGGCGATGCCCTGGTGCGGCCGGTGTGCGTTGTAGAACGCCTCGTATTCGCGGAGGGTGTGCAGGAGGTGGCGCTGGTTCCAAATCAGTACGCCGCCACGGAGCCAGGGCCGTCGGTTGTGGCTACCCTCGGGGCCCGGCCGCGGTGGCGACCGATCGGAGGGCCCCCTCTCACGTGTCCGGCCCTCTCCAGGCATGTGACCGGGGCGTGTCTTCGGGTGTTGGGTGACGGTCGGTCCCGTCCGGGTCAGGGCGCCGGTGTGGTGGCGGTAAGGGGGTAGCGATCGGGGTTGGTGAGGTACTGGTCGCGGCAGCCGTCGGCGCAGAACCAGATGTCGTGGCCGTCGTGGCTGGCGTGTGGTCCGCGTGGGTGGACGGGCATGCCGCAGACGGGGTCGATGGGCATCTGGTCGAGGGTGCGGAAGTGGCCGTCTTCGAGCCACAGGACGCGGTCGGCTAAGGGGCGGAGCCGTTCGTCGTGGCTGACGATGATGATGGCGCGTTGGTCGGTGGTGGCGAGTTGGCGCAGCAGCCGGGCGACCTGTAGGCCGTGGGAGGAGTCGAGGTTGGCGGTGGGTTCGTCGGCGAGCACGATGGCCGGGTTGTTGGCCAGGGCGCGGGCGAGGGCGACCCGTTGTTTTTCGCCGCCGGAGAGTTGTTCGGGTTTGAACCGGAGCCGGTGGGTGAGGTCGAAGCGGTCGAGCAGGTCGGCGGCGCGCCGGTGGGCGGCGGTGCCGCGGGTACCGGCGAGGTTGCAGGCGATCTCCACGTTTTCGGTCACGGTGAGGGCGGAGAGCAGGTTGAAGTCCTGGAAGACGAAGCCGATGTGGCGGGCGCGTAGCCGGGGCAGGTGCCGGTCGGGGGCGGTGGTGATGTCGACGCCGTCGAGGATGACCGAGCCGGTGGTGGGGCGCAGCAGGGCGCCGAGCATGAGCAGCAGGGTGGTCTTGCCGCTGCCGGAGGGTCCCATGACGAGGACGACCTGGCCGGGGTTGGCGTCGAGGTCGACGCCGTCGACGGCGCGGACAGCGGTGTCGCCGGTGCCGAAGACCTTGGTCAGGCCGCGGACGCTGATGCCGGCGTTGGCGGCGGTGCTGGCGCCGTTGGTCGTGACCGGTGTGGTGTGGGTGGTCATGACTGCCTCCGGAACGCCACGGCCGGGTCGAGGCGGGCCAGCCGGTAGATGGGCAGCTGCGCGCCGGCGAGGCTGGCGGCCAGGGCGGCGACGCCGAGGCGGGCCACGCTGGGTGCGGTGACCACGATGGATATCTGCGGCCCGACGCGGCCGATGACGGCGCCGAGGAGCAGTGCCAGGCCGGTCGCGGCGGCGAGGGCACCGGCGGCGGTCCAGACCGCCTGGGCGGTGACGATGCGGGCCAGCCGCCACGGACTACCGCCGAGGGCGGCGACGACGCCGTACTCGCGCAGTTTGAACAGGGTCAGGGCGTACAGGCTGAGCACCACGACGGCGAGCGCGACGAGCAGGCCGAGCAGCGCCATGATCTGCATGATGGCGGCGCTCATGTCGGTGACGATGCGGGCCTCGGAGTCGACGAACTCGGTGCGGGTCTGCACGGTGGTGGCCGGCAGGGCGGTAGCCAGCCGGGCGGCCAGCGCGGCCGGGTCGGTTCCGGGTCGGGCGCCGACCAGCAGGTAGCTGGCCGGGCGCGGGACGTGCCGGGTGAAGTCGGCCACGGCTACGAACGCCATGGTGTTGGTGATGGAGGTCTGCCCGGCGGACAGGCCGGCCACGGTGTGCGGGGCGCCGAACACGGTGACCCGCCCGCCGATGCGGACGCCGAGCTGGTCGGCGCCGAGTTCGTCGAGGACGACCTCCCCGTCCGTAGGGGTTCGACCGGCGACCAGTCGGGTGGGTCCACCGCGGCCGGTGGCCGGGTCGTAGCCGATGACGTAGCTGACCTGCCGGCCGGTGGCGGTGGCGACGACGCCGCTGGCGTACCAGATCGGCGCGACCCAGGCCACGCCGGCAACGGCTGCGGCCCGCTCGGCCGTGGTGGGCGGTAGCGCGGAGGCGGACATGTGCATGGTGCGCACACCCTGCTGGGAGACGACCACGTCGGCGGGCAAGGTGCGCAGGTAGGCGGTGACCTGGCGGATCGCTCCGGCGAAGATGCCGTCGAGGACGAGGACCAGCAGCAGGGCCACCGCGACGCCGCCGATGGACAGGGCGGCGCGGCGGGTGTCTTCGGTGAGGTTGCGCCGCCCCAACGGTACGGTTCGGCCACTGGTCATCACGCGCTCCGGAAGGCGGTCGCGGGGTCGAGGCGGGCCAGCCGGGCGGCGGGTAGCAGCCCGGCCACGACGGCCATGGCCAGGCCGGCGGCGGCGGCGTAGCCGAACGCGGCCGGGGTCAGGATGACCGGGAACTGGGGCCGCCACAGCGCCAGCAGCGCCCGCACGCCGTAGACCAGGCCGCTGCCGGCGACGGTGCCGAGCAGGCCGAGGGCAAGGGCGTGTCCGAACGCCAGCCGCACCATGGCCGCCTTGCCGGCGCCGAGTGCCTTGAGCAGGCCGTACTGGCGGCGGCGTTCGACCACGCCGGTGTACGTGACGAGGCCGACGATAAGGATCCCGGCGGTGATCGCGGAGGCCACCATCAGCCGTAGCGGCTGGCCGTAGATGCGGGTGGCCAGGGTCAGGTCCGCGTCGCGGAGCTGCGCCTTGTCCACCACCTGCAGGCCGGCGCTGGTCAGCCGGGTCCGCACGCCGGCCGGGTCCGGGGTGCCGACCAGCACGAAGCTGGTGGTGTCCGGAGTGGCGAGCAGGGCGCCCGCGGCGTCGTGCCGGACGAATACCAGACCGATCATGAACGAGCCGGGTCCGGTGGTGATACCGACGACGCGCAGCGTCCGGCTCTGTACCGGCAGTGTGTCGCCGATGCCGAGGTGGTGCGCGGCGGCCAGCGAGGGGTCGATGACCGCCTCGTCGTCGGCGGTCGCGGCGTGCCCTTGGGCGATGGCCCACGGCCCGCCGGGCTGGCCGGGTTGCGAACCGACCAGCGTCACGGCGACCTTCTTGCCGTGCATGTCCAGGATGCTGAACCCGCTGCGCACCGGCGCCGCCCAGGCGGTTCCGGGGACCGCCCGCACGGTGTCCACGGTGGACAGAGGTAGGGTGCTGCCCTCGGCGAACAGGCTGGCCGCGTCGGGGGCCAGCACGAACAGGTCGGCGCCGGTCTTGTCCTCGTACACCGTCACCTGGGCCCGTACGCCGGTCCACAGTCCCTGGAACAGCAGGACCAGCATCAGCGCCAGGCCCACGGCGAGCGCCCCGGCCGCTAGCCGGCGCGGTTCGGCCAGCACCAGCCGCCGACCCACCGCAACCGCCGACCCACGCCCACCCCGAGACAACCGACTCGGGTCCGGGCCCGGTCTGGTCGTGGTAGCCGGCGCCGTGGTCACCGTAGCCTCCCAGGCGGGGCGGCGTCGGCGCGTTCAGCGGGCCGGCCGCCGCGCGCCGGCGGCGACGAGTGCCACGGCCGGGGCACGAAGCCCGGGGTACGTGTGGCGTAGTCGTGCCAGGCGTCGCCGAACCGGGCGGCGACCTCACGCTCCTCGGCGCGGGCCAGCCGGGTGTAGACGAGCACGAGGATCGGGAACATGACCAGGGTGGGGATGGTCGGCCACTGCAGCAAGAAGCCGATCGTGATGAGCAGGAACCCGTCGTACTGCGGGTGGCGCACCCGGGCGTATGGGCCGGTGGTGGCGAGGGTGCCCGTGCGGGCGGCGTCGTGCAGCACCCGCCAAGCGGCGGCGATCAGCCAGAACCCGCCGCCGATGAACATGTAGCTGGCCAGGTGGAACGGGGACAGGTGCGGGTCGCCGCCCCAGCCGATGATCACCAGCGGCCATAGTCCGTATCCGGTGTCGGCGTCCACGTCAACCCCCTTGGCCGCGCCGGGGTGCACTGTTGAGGACCTGCAGGCGCCGGGTGTATTCCTCTTCGTCGATCTCGCCGTGGGCGAAGCGTTCGGCCAGGATTCGTTGCGGCGTGGCAGCTTCCGAGGACGCGCCGCTCGACGGGGCGCCGCTGCGGGTGTAGCGGACCAGCGCGACGACACCGGCGATCACCAGGCCCCAGAACAGCAGGGTGCTCACGGTCATCAGCACCATGCCCCAGCCGCCCATGCCGTTGCCCCAGTACATCATCGTGATCTCCTCCGTCGAAGCGGACCGGCCCGGGCTACCGCCGGCCGGTGGTGGGGTACTGGTCGTGGTCTTCGGTCTTCTGGTCCGCTCCACCGTGGCCCTCGTGCCCGCCGTGCATGCCACGCATCATGAAGATCATCATGAGCGGGCAGGCCAGCACGAGCGCCGCGAACAGCAACGTCTGCGCCGGCACGCCGAGCGCGACCAGCCCGACCACGACGATCGCCAGCGCGATCGCGTACAGACCCCATTGCTGGCGTCTCATGGCGTCCCCCTTTCCCTTGTCGATATCTCCACCGTGGCCCTCGATACCCAGCAGGGGTATGGGCCAACGTCACGTCAACCGCAGGCCGAACGTCCCTACCCGCGGGGGGTATCTCCCGGAAGAGTGGTGTCAGATCCACGGAGGGAGCACGCCATGGGCGTCGCCGACATCACCGTCCTGCTCGCCTCGGCCGCCGCGATGGCCGGGCTGGGCTGGTACTTCTTCGCCCCCGGCCGGGCCCGGACCGCGGAGTTCGCCGACCGGGTGCAACGCGTGGAGGTCACCGTGCGCGGCGGCTACCGCCCGGACGTCATTCGGGTCCGGCAGGGCGTCCCGGTGGAGCTGGTCTTCGACCGGCAGGAGAGCGGTGACTGCACCTCCCGCGTGGTGTTCGGCGACTTCGCGGTCAGCGCCGCCCTGCCTGCGTTCGCCCGCACCACCGTGCGGCTGAACCCGGCCACGGCCGGGTCGTACCGGTTCGCGTGCGGGATGAACATGGTCCACGGCACGCTCGTGGTCGATCCGTCCGACGCGCCCACCGCCGACACTGCGGGACCCACCGCCGACACTGCGGGGCCGGCCGAACGTTCGCCCGCCCCGGCGGAGCCGGCCGCCGCCGAGGTGGAGGCGGCCCAGGCGCAGGAGCGACGCACGGAGATCGTCGACCTGACCCACCGGGTCACCGTCGGCGCGGTACTCACCGCGCCGGTACTGTTCGCGGTGATGGCCCACGAGGTCTTCGGCGCCGACTGGGTACCGTCGCTGCTGCTCAACCACTGGCTGCAGCTTGCGCTGATCACCCCGGTGATGCTCTACACGGGCTGGCCGATCCACCGCACCGGCTGGCTCGCCCTGGCCCACCGCAGCGCCGACATGAACAGCCTCATCACCCTCGGCACGACCGCCGCGTACACCTACAGCCTGCTGGTCACCGTCGCACCCGGCGTACTGCCCGCCGAGGTGCGGGACGTGTACTTCGAGGCCGTCGGCGTCATCATCACCCTGATCCTGCTCGGCCGGCTGCTGGAAGCCCGCGCCAAAGCGGGCACCGGCGAGGCCATCCGCGCGCTGCTCGGCCTGCAGGCCCGCACCGCCCGCGTGCTGCGCGATGACACCGAAGTCGAGATCCCGGTCGAGGACGTGACCGTCGGCGACGAGGTGCTCATCCGCCCCGGCGAGAAGGTCCCGGTCGACGCGGTCGTGGTCTCCGGCGCCTCCGCGGTGGACGAGTCGATGGTCACCGGCGAACCGATGCCCGTAACCAAACGGACCGGCGACACCGTCATCGGCGCCACCATCAACGGCACCGGATCCCTGCGCGTCCGGGCGGCTAAGGTCGGCGCGGACACCATGCTCGCCCAGATCATCCGCCTGGTGCAACAGGCCCAAGCCTCCAAGGCCCCGATCCAGCGGCTCGCTGACGCTACCTCCGCCTACTTCGTACCCGCGGTCATCGCCATCGCGATCGCCACGTTCGCGGTCTGGTTCATCGCCGGACCGCCGCCCGCGGTGACCCTCGCCCTGGTCTCCGCCGTCGCAGTCCTGATCATCGCCTGCCCGTGCGCGCTCGGTCTGGCCACCCCGCTATCGATCATGGTCGGTACCGGCAAGGGCGCCCAGGCCGGCATCCTGATCCGCTCCGCCGAAGCCCTGGAGACCGCGCACAAGCTCGACACCGTCGTACTGGACAAGACCGGCACCATCACCGCCGGCAAACCAGCGCTGACCGACGTCCACCCAGCGGCCGACTTCGACGAGACCGAGCTGGTGGCCCTGGTGGCGTCCGCCGAGACCGACAGCGAACACCCCCTCGCCGCCGCGATCGTCACCGGCGCCCACGGGCTTGGCCTGACGCTGCCAGCGATGACCGGGTTCGACTCGGTCACCGGCAAAGGCGTGCGGGCTACAGTGGCCGGGCGCGCTGTCCTAGTCGGCACCGCCCGGCTGCTCGGCGAGGCAGGTGTCGACACCGGCACGCTGGCAACCGTGGCAACCGAGCTGTCGGCGCAGGGTAAGACCCCGGTGCTGGCCGCCGTCGACGGCCGACCAGCCGGCGTCCTGGCCGTAGCCGACACCCTCAAAGTAGAATCGATCGCCGCGATCGCCGCGCTGCACCGCCTCGGCCTCGACGTGGTCATGATCACTGGCGACAACGCCCGCACCGCAGCCGCCATCGCCCGCCAGGTCGGCGTCCGCCGCGTCCTGGCCGAGGTCCTGCCCGAACACAAGGCCGACGAGATCCGCCGCCTACAGGCCGAGGGCCGCCGCGTCGGGATGGTCGGCGACGGCATCAACGACGCCCCCGCCCTCGCCCAAGCCGACATCGGCTTGGCCATCGGCACCGGCACCGACGTGGCCATCGAGGCCGCCGACATCACCCTGATCTCCGGCTCCCTCACTGGAGTGGTCACCGCGATCCGGCTCTCCCGCGCCACCATGCGCAACATCCGCCAGAACCTGTTCTTCGCCCTGGCCTACAACACCGTCGGCATCCCCATCGCCGCCGGCGTGCTCTACCCGTTCCTCGGCATCCGCCTGTCCCCGATCCTCGCCGCCGCCGCCATGGCGCTGTCCTCGCTATCCGTCGTCGGCAACGCCAACCGACTCCGCCGCCACCAGCCCTCCCCACTGCCACCCGCAGACCCAGTCACCGTCGAACCGCACGTCGAGACCGGAGCTGACCACGCCGCGCCTACCGCACGCGGCGAGGCGGGCCGAGAAACGCTCGACCCCGTCTGCGGCATGCCCGTCAACCCGACCGACCCGGTCGCGCCGCGCAGCATCGACGTGACCACCGTGTACTTCTGCTCGGCCGGCTGCGCCGCCACGTTCGACACCGACCCACGCCGCTACCTGCCACAGGGCGACGGGCAGGTCGTGAGGAGCCCGGCATGACGACTGCCACATCGACGGTGCCGGGGTCTGCGTCACGCGGCCCGGACGCTCGCCACCATGACCGCGAGGTGACTACGCGGCTGCGCAAGGCGACCGGGCAGGTCGGCGGCGTGCTGGCGATGTACCAGGACGGCCGGTACTGCATCGATGTGCTCGACCAGCTCGCCGCCGTACGGGCGGCGCTGGACGCGGCGGCGCTGCTGATCCTGGAAGACCACCTGCACACCCGCGTCCGGCACGCGGTCGAGCGTGGCGACGCCGAGGAGAAGGTCGCCGAGCTGGCCACCGCCGTCCGCCGCTACGTGCGCAGCCGGTGAAGGAGGATCGGATGGGTGAGCCGAGCGTGACCCGGACCACGCGAGGGCGTGCGGCGCTAGTGGTTGCGGGGGATCCGGCGAGGGGCGCCGGCCGGCGGCTGCGCGGGTGGTGGAGTGCGCTGGTCGGCGCGATCGGTGCCGTGGTCGGGCTGGCACCGCACGTGCTGCACCACATCGGCTTACTCGCCGGCACCGCGGTGGTCGCCGGCACCGGAGGCACTGTTCTGTTCGGGATCGTCGGCCTGGTTGCGTCCGTGCCGTTCCTGCTGCGGCTGCGGCGCCGCCTCGGCACCTGGTGGGCCCCGGCGATCGGGTTGGCGGTGTTCGCAGTGATGTTCTCGGTGTCCGCGTTCCTCATCGGCCCGGCCATCAACGGCGGCACCGAGGGTACGCCGGGCGGCGGCCAGCCGAGTCCCTCCACCGAGCACAGCGGTCACCACGGCTAACGGGGTGGACACGAGGAAACCTGACCGCAGCCGTGTTCGGATCGGGCCGGGCAGACGTACAGATCCGAACCTGGAGGTGAAAGCGCCCTGACGGCGGCGCGTGCTGGCCCGCGCCCACGGACGTGTCCTCGAACTGGGCATCGGCACCGGGCTCAACCTGGCCCACTACCCGCCGGGTGTCGAGCTAACCGGCATCGACATCTCACCGCGCATGCTCGATCGCGCGCGGCAACGCGCGGCCCGCCTCGGCGTGACCGCTGTGCTGGAGGTGGCCGACATCGAAGCGTTGCCCTACCCGGACGCCAGCTTCGATACCGTTACCGCCACCTGCGTGTTCTGCTCGGTCGACGACCCTGTCCGCGGCCTGCGCGAGGCCGCCCGCGTGGTGCGCCCGGACGGGCAGGTCCTGCTCTACGAACACCTCCGCCCCCACAACCCCGTTCTGGCCAAGCTCACCGACCTGGTCAGCCCGCTGACCCGGCGGCTGTTCGGCCCCGAGCTCAACCGGCCCACCGAACGCAACGTCGAAGCGGCCGGCCTGAGTCTCGCCGAGGTACGTCGTCAAGGGATCTGGCGCGAAATCGTCGCAACCCTCGCACGGCACCGGTGAGCACCAGCCGAACGGTGCGGCATCCGCCTTGCGGGGACGCGGACACGCCGACGTCACCGCTGCGTTCCCGGCGCTGGCCGATCGGCTCCTGGCCGACGCGCGCCCGCGGCGGCGGTTCCTGCCCGACAGTGGGCCTCGGCGTCGGTGAGGTCGAACCGGTAGGTCTGTCCATAGTGCAGCGTCGCCTCGTGGTCGACCCGGACGTGGATCGGTGCGGCGGCGCAGGCTCTGCCTGTTGCGGCGCCGCCTGCGCCAGCGGCTAGCCGATTCAGGACAAACGGCCACGAAGGCGATCAGAATGATGTGGTGGGGCAACGGATGGGGATATGCCGTCATGGCCTTCGGCGCTGCTGTTCTGGGGCCTGGTCATCGCCGGCGTCGTCCTTCTGGTCCGATCGCTCGGTTCGAGGTCCCGGAGCGATGGCGACGGGAAACCGCTGGCGCGGAGCGGATGTTGGCGGAGCGATTCGCCCGCGGGCAGATGAGCCAGGACGAATACTCGAAGAAGTCTGGACACGATCCGCCGTAGTTGAGAAACCTCACCGAGCGGCCGTCAGCGTCACACGTCGCGCTGACCGTTGAAAGGAGGGCAGGGCGGGTGACCATCGGTGATCGTGCTGGCTCTGCTGCGGGAGCGCCGCAAAAAATGCCCGCAACGCCGCCGATTCTCACCGCAAGCGGCATCACGAAGTCCTACCGCCAGGGTCTCCTGCGGCGGCGACAGCCGGTCCTTCGGGGAGCAGACCTCGACCTGTGTCCCGGGCAGGTGGTCGGGATGATCGGAGAGAACGGCTCCGGCAAGAGCACCTTCATGAAGGTCCTGGTGGGCGCGCTGCGTCCGGACGGCGGGAGAGTGACCCGTACGGGGCGGATAGGCTACTGTCCACAGTTTCCGCTGGTGTACGCGCGGCTCACGTGCGACGAGCACTTCGACCTGTTCGGCCATGCGTACGGTCTGGCTCGGCCGGAGGCCGAGAAATCACGGCAGGCGATGTACGAGGCACTGGACTTCGGCCGTTATGCCGACACCCGCGCCGAGCAGCTCTCCGGCGGAACGCTCGCCAAGCTCAACCTCGGGCTGGCCCTGCTCGCCGATCCCGACCTCCTGCTGCTCGACGAGCCGTACGCCAGCTTCGACTGGGACACCTATCAGAAATTCTGGACGATCGTCGGTGAGCGCCGGCGCGCCGGCCGCAGCGTTCTGATCATCAGTCATTTCGTCGTCGACCGAGATCGTTTCGACCGGATCGTGGAGATTAAAGACGGCAGGGTCTCGGCATGACCACGTTCGTGTACGTGCGTCGGTTCCTGGCCGACTACGCGCGAAACCGGGTCAACGTGGTGCTGCTGGTCGTCGTACCGATTGTGTTCGTCGGGGTGGTGGCCGGCACCATGGCGGATGCAGCACTACTGCTCGGCGGCCCCGGCGGCCCGGCGGTCGAGACCGCCAGCGCCGCCTGGGCGGCGGCGTTCCTCGCCGGCATTGGCATGTACTTCCAGACGGCCGCCACCCGGGACGCCGACCAGCGGGTGGTGATCGCCGGCCTGCCCGCGGCCCGCCTGGTCGGGGCCCGCCTGCTCACCGGGCTGGCCCTGGCCGTGCTGGTCAGCGTCACGGCGCTGGTCACCCTCGCCCTTCGCGCCGGCCTCGACGCCCCGGTACGGGTCGCCGCCGGCACGTTGATGTCCGCGGTCATCTACATCGCGATCGGGGCGGCTGTCGGGTCGCTCGCGCAGAACGCGGTCAACGGCACGGTGATCGTGCTGTTCATATGGATTCTGGACGTGTTCCTCGGTCCGGCGATGGGTGGCGCGGACCGGATGGTCTCCCGACCGCTCCCGACCCACTTCGTCACGCTCTGGATGATCAACCTGCCCTCCGGACACGGGGGTCGGCCCGGCGACCTCGGCTGGGCCCTCATCTGGACGATCTCGGCGGTCATCGCAGCCTGGGCGCTGGCGGTGGCGCGCACCCAGCGTGGCCGTGCGCCGGCACCCCGATTCCGCCCCGGCGGCGCCCCCGCCCAACTGGCTGCCGCCTGCCGGGGGGCGTGGCGGGACGGGCGCCGCAACGCCTCCCTGTGGGCGCTGTTCGTTATTGTTCCGGTCACCTTCATCCTGCTGGCCGACGCCGTGACCCCCAACCGGCCCATCACCGTAACCATCCGCGAGCACGGTCGGCGGCTCGCGCAAGCCTTCCCCATGCCGGACGTGCACGGCGGCACCATGGCACCCATCGCCGTCGCCTCACTGGCCGCGCTGGTCGGTCTGTTCACGGTGCTGGACAGCCGCGACGGCGACCGCCGCGCAGCCCTCGCCGGCCTGCGCCCCGGCGCACTCCTGACGGCCCGGCTCGGCGTACTCACCCTCGCGGCACTGCTGGCCACCGCCGTGTCGCTGGCCACCACCGCGGTGGTGTTCGACGCGGTTCGATGGCCGATCTACGCCTTGGCGAACGTGCTCATCGCCCTCACCTACGGCTTGATCGGCGCCCTGCTGGCCCCCATCTTCGGCCGCGTCGGCGGCGTCTTCATGGCGTTCCTGCTGCCGTTCCTCGACGTGGGCATCACCCAGAGCCCGATGCTGCACCCCGAACCCGCAACCTGGGCGAAGCTGTTACCCGGCTATGGCGGCTCGCGGGTCCTGCTGGACGGGGCGCTGACCCGCGGCTTCGACGAACGTGTGCCGCTGCTCATCGCCACTGCCTGGCTCGTGGCCCTCGTGGTCGTCGTCGCGGTCGCCTACCGGCAGGCGACCGCGCCGGCCAGTCGACGCTGACCGCCGTCCATGGCCCCGGGATGCCATGACGTTCAGGGAACTCCGGCCCCTCGTAGGCGGGCATCGCCATGGCGGTTGGTTTAGCCGGCGCGGTGTGCGAGCCCTTGGCCCGTGCCCGTGTGTCCCGCACCCCCACCCTGGCACCGTGGTTAATCCGGCGAATCGGGGTATTCACCGGCGATTGGGCTCGTGGGAGTACCGGCCATGCACGAGTCGGTGGCCGCATCGCCGGGCGGAAAGGGGGTGATCATGCACTGGCATGACGATCACGGCATGGGAGGCTGGGGCTACGTTTTGATGGCCCTCAATATATTGCTGTTCTGGGGACTGGTGATTACCGGCGTCATCCTGCTCATCCGGTATCTCGGCCGGCGGGAGAGTCGAAGCCGTGGGGACGCTCCAGCCGCCGAGCGGATTCTGGCCGAGCGGTTCGCCAGGAACGAAATTAGCGAGGAGGAGTACCGGCAGCGGTTGGACGTTCTTCGCCGCGCCAGCATTCGGCCCCAGCAATGACCCGCCGTAGTGCCCCCGCGCGCGACGCGGCAAGCCGTCCCGCCGCCGTCGGCGTACCTATGTCTGGCGGTACAGCTTATGCCACGTGGCACCGCCGTCGCTTGTCCGATAAACGCCCTGCTCGTGGACGGCGGCGTAGAGCGTGCCGTTATGGGCGCTGAAGGCGCTAACTGGTCCGGGCAGTCTGCCCGCAGGCGTCCAGCTGGTGCCGCCGTCGATCGAGCGTAGAAGTTCATTAGAGCCGACGCCCCAGAGCCGGTCAGTCGTCTCCCATGCGAGCAGCACCAACGGCGGACCGCCAACGGGGGCCCACGTGACGCCGCCGTCGCCGGACCGCTGGACCCCGGCCTCAGTTGTGGCGAGCAGGGCCTTCGGGTCGGCGGGGCTGACGTCGAAGTCGCGCAGACCGAGGGTGGAACGAGTCTGCCAGGTGGTGCCGTCGGTGCTCACCATCAGCTGGCCGCGTACGGAGTTGTAGCCGTACACGGTGCCGTGCCTGTGGCGCAGAGCGTGGAAGTCGGCGTCGCCGGGCAGCGACAGGGTCTTCCAGGTACGTCCGGCGTCAGCCGATTCAATCAGGCCGAGGTGCGCGGGTGAGTCCTGACCGACGGCGGGGTGTCCGGAGGCGAGGAACGTGTTGGGGCCAGTGACAGTGAACCCCATGAAATCGCCCAGTGTGTCAGCGACCCGTCGTGTCGGCCCGCCGCTAGCGGGGATCCGGTAGAGGCCGTCATGGGTGGCGATGTAGAGATCTCCATCGGCCGGATTGACGCCTAGACCGTGCACGTGCGTCAGGTCGACGCCGTCGTCATTACGACCGGCCAGCCAGATGAGCATTCCGGCCACCACCGCGAGCACAACGACTGCGAGGGTGAGCCAGCCCGATCGGGTCCGATTCGCCCACCGCGCAGATGCTTGCCGTGCTGGCCTTCCCAACGCTCTTCCTCCGAGTGCTTGCCCGGTCCCGTCCGATCGGTCCCGCTTGCCGTGAATGGTACGAGTACGCCGGCGGCGATGAACCGGACGGCCCGCTGCCCTCCGTCCCCGGCGATGGGGCAGCCCCCGGTGCGGGGCCGGGACGTGGCCGCGGCCGCAGCCGCCCGGCGCTCGTACCCCGAACTGGTTCGGCGCGGTGACCACGTCCGCCGGGCGATAGGCCCATCGACGCATAGCACCGCAGCCTGGAGAGCCCTCGCGTGGAGGCGACCGGAGTCTGATCCATTCCTGCTCTCGACGGGCACACCACCCGGCGATACGCTGCGGGGATCTCGGTCGATGTCCCGCTTCTCCGGACGCGATTGCTAGGCCCCAGATCGGAGTGGTTCCCATGGCAGCTCGCCCGCGAACGAATACTCGGCGGATGTGGGCAGCGGTCGTACCGGCCGCTATGGCGTTGACGTTGGTGGGCGCACCACCGGCGCAGGCCACGAGCGGGGCGGCGGACGCGTGGAACATGCAGGTCGTCGGCCACAACGACCTGGGTGGGCGAGGCTTCAACGCCGATGTGTTCGTGTACGACGGGTACGCATACGTGGGCAGCTGGGGATTCCAGGACTGGTCCGGGGGAGGGGGCAACCGGTTCTGCCCGGACGAGGCCGACTCGGGCGTCGCGGTGATTGACGCCCGGAGGCCCACCGAGCCCGTCACTGTAGCCAAACTGCAGAATCCGGCGAACACGTCGGCCGAGGACGTCGTGGTGTTCACCGCCCAGTTTGGAGCGTTGGCTGGCCACGACATCGCCGTGACGGGCATTCAGACCTGCGGGTCGCGATCTGACACAGAGTTGTTCCGAGGGCTGCAGGTGTGGGACGTCAGCGACCCCGCTCGCCCGGCCGAGATCGGCCGGCTCAACACCGGCTGCTGCGCGCGGGGGATCCACGAACTGGAGGTACAGCACCGCACCGACCTGGGCCGCACCTTCGTGTACGCCTCGGTGCCCGCCAGCGAATATCCGGAAGCGGACTCTCCGAGCGGGCGTCGCGACCGGGCCGGCCGCGGCGACTTCCGGCTGATCGACATCACCAACCCGACCGTCCCGTTCGAGGTCTCGAACTGGGGCGTCGTGCACGACCTCGGCGGGCCGCCCGCCGCCGGGCAGGGGTGTGATCCGGACCCGATCTACGGCCACAGCGCCGAGCCTTCCGCGGACGGCAAGCTGGCCTTCCTCGCGTACTGGGACAGTGGCTTCATCGCGGTCGACGTCTCCGATCCAGAGCACCCGGTCTACCGTGGCCGGACCGGGTACCCGGCAAACGCCGACGGCGACGCCCACTCGTCCAGCTACGACGAAGGACGCGGGTTGTTGTTCGCCGCCGACGAGGACTTCTGCAAGACCTCGGGCAGCGGCATCGAGAAGGGGTACGGCTACCTGCGCGTCTACGACTACCGCAACCTGGCGCAGCCGGTGCAGGTCGGGCAGTACAAGACGCCGAACTCGCTCGGCACCAACGACCAGCAGGCCGGCGACTACGTCATCCACAACCCGCTGCTGGTAGGCACCGACGTCTACGCCTCCTGGTACAGCGACGGCGTGCGGGTGATCGACACGAGCAACCCCCGGGACCCGCGCGAGGTGGCGTACTTCGTTCCGCCACGCACGAACAACCCGGTCAGCCCGTCACAGCGAGGTGTGCTCACCAACACCCCGCAGGTGTGGGGCGTCGCGGTCGACGAGGTCACGGGGCTGGTCTACCTCAGTGATATGAACTCCGGTCTCTGGATCGTCGAGCGCACCGACAGGTAGCAGGCGCCGATGCCCTCGATGTCGCGATTCGAGGCGGCGTTCTGCCGAGGCGCCACGTGGCGCACGTTCGCGGGCGGGGTCATCCTGCCCTGGGCGTTGCGGGGTCAGGAGCTCAACGGCGAGGTGCTCGAGATCGGGGCAGGCGGCGGCAGCATGGCCGCCCGCCTGCTCGCCAATCGACCGGGCGTGCGGATGACCGTGACGGACTACGACGATGCCATGGCGGCTTCGGCTCGGGCCCGGTTAGCGCGGTTCGGCGCGCGCGCCACCGTCCTACGGGCGGACGCCACCCGGCTACCGTTCCCCGACGCCCGCTTCGACGCGGTGGTCTCGTTCATCATGTTGCATCATGTAATCGCTTGGGAGACCGCGATCGATGAGGCGGTCCGGGTGCTTCGCCCCGGTGGGGCCCTCATCGGCTACGACCTGCTCGCCACGCCCGTCGCCCGGGCGCTGCATCAGGCCAACGGCAGCCGCAACCGCCTCATCCGATTCGGCGAACTCGGCAACCACCTCAGCGGGCTGCCCGTCGAAGTGAGACTCAAACCGGGCCTGGCTGGGCTGATCGTCCGCTTCACGCTCCAGAAGACATCGACGTGAGCCGTATCCGTCACCGATCGGGGGCAGCCCGCCACCCGGGCGGTCGAGGTGCAGGAGTTAGCTCAGCGCGACCGATTACGCCGGAGCGCTGGTCCAGGGCCGCACCAGCCGGATTCCGGGGGCGTTGGGCCGGTCGAGGGTGGCTAGTGCGTCGGGTGCTGCGTCCAGCGGGAGTTGCTGGGTCACCAGCCGGTCCGGCCGGAGCACTCCGGCGGTGATCAGTCCGAGCAGTTCGGGGTAGGTCTGTGCGGCCATCCCGTGACTGCCTAGTACCCGCAGTTCGTACGCGATCACCAGGTCCATGGGCAGCGCCGGCGCGCCGAGCACGGCCGGCAGCAGGCCGACCTGGACGTGGCGTCCCCGGCGGCGCAGGCTGCGGATCCCCGCCGCACAGGTGTCCTGGCTTCCGAGCGCGTCCAGCGACAAATGCGCCCCACCGGCGGTGGCCTCGCGCACGGCGGCCGCGACCTGCTCGGGGGCCAACCCGGCGGCGTTCACCACGGCCACCGCCCCGCAGTC
>DASVMV010000469.1:0-16795 GCA_036384155.1 Micromonosporaceae bacterium | reverse complement strand
GGCGAGACCGAGCCGATCGACCCGGTCGCCGGCCACATTCCGGGCGCGGTGAACCTGCCGATCGGCGAGCAGATCGGGCCGGACGGGCGGTTTCGCGACGACGTGCCCGACCGGTTCGCCGGTGCCGGCGTCGAGGCGGGCAAGCCGGTCGGGGCGTACTGCGGTTCCGGGGTCACGGCCGCCCAGACGGTCTTCGGGCTGCACCTCGCCGGCCGGCCGGACGCCGCCCTGTACGTCGGTTCGTGGAGTCACTGGATCACCGATCCCGACCGCCCGGTGGCCACCGGCCGGTAACCGGGCGACCGGGGTTGGTCGGCCGGTCGTGCGAGGATGACGCCATGTCGGACGGCACGCTGGTGGTGTGGGACGAGGCTCTGCTGGCGTACGACCTGGGTGAGCACCCGCTCGACCCGGTGCGCGTCGAGCTGACGATGGCCCTCGCCCGGGAGTTCGATCTGCTGGGCCGCTCCGGGGTGCGCCTCGTCGCACCGGCACCGGCGGACGACGAGACGCTCACCCGGGTGCACCGGGCCGACTACCTTGACGCGGTTCGGGCCGCGCCGCACGATCCCTTCTTCTCCAGTTACGGCCTCGGCACCTCCGACAACCCGGTTTTTGCGGGGATGCACGAAGCGAGCGCGCTGGTCGCCGGCGCGAGCGTGGCGGCCGCCGAGGCGGTCTGGCGCGGCGAGGCGCGGCGGGCGGTCAACGTCGCCGGCGGACTGCACCACGCGATGCCCGACCGGGCGTCCGGCTTCTGTGTCTACAACGACCCTGCCGTGGCCATCGCCCGGTTGCTCGACCTGGGCGCGGAGCGGATCGGGTACGTCGACGTCGACGTCCATCACGGCGACGGCGTGCAGCACATCTTCTACGACGATCCGCGGGTGCTGACCATCAGCCTCCACGAGACGCCACTGGCCCTGTTTCCCGGCACCGGCTTTCCTGACGAGACCGGCGGACCGGGCGCCGAGGGCAGCGCAGTCAATGTCGCGCTACCGCCGGGCACGGCGGACGCCGGCTGGCAGCGGGCCTTTCACGCAGTGGTGCCGTCGGTGCTTCGGGCGTTCCATCCACAACTGCTGGTCACCCAGTGCGGCGCCGACGGCCACCGGCTCGACCCGCTCGCCGACCTGCGGCTGTCCGTTGACGGCCAGCGGGCCACCTATCTCGCGCTGCGCGACCTGGCCGAGGAGCTGTGCGGCGGGCGGTGGGTGGCGACCGGCGGGGGCGGGTACGCCCTCGTGGAGGTCGTCCCGCGCGCCTGGACGCACCTGCTGGCCGTGGTGAGCGGCGAGCCGCTCGATCCGGCCGCACTCACGCCGCCAGGGTGGCGGGCACTGGCCAAGAGCCGCCGGCCCAACCGGTATGTGCCGCTGCGGATGACCGACGACATAGACCCCTCGTACGAGCCGTGGCAGCCGACCGGTGAGCCGAACCCGCTCGACCGGGCGATCATGGCTACCCGCAAGGCGGTGTTCCCCCTGCACGGACTCGACCCACACGACCCGCGGGACTGAGCGCCGGGAGCCCGGACATGGCCACAGTGGACCGCTCGGCGGACGTACTGCTGATCGACGGCACGACCGTCCATCTGCGGCAGATCGGGGCCGACGACGCCGAGGCTATTGTGGCGATGCACGCCCGGTTCTCCGAACGCACCCGCTACCTGCGGTACTTCTCGCCGTACCCGCGGATCCCGGAGCGGGACCTGCAGCGGTTCGTCAACGTCAACCACCACGACCGGGAGGCGTTCGTCGTGGTGTCCGGTGACCGCATCATCGCGGTGGGCCGGTACGAGCGCCTCGGGCCCGCATCGCCGGACGCCGAGGTCGCATTCGTGGTGGAGGATGCCCATCAGGGCCGGGGCATCGGATCGGTGCTGCTGGAGCACCTGGCGGAGGCCGCGCGCGGCGAGGGGATCAAACGGTTCGTGGCCGAGGTGCTGCCCGTCAACGCGGCGATGCTGCGGGTCTTTGCCGACTTCGGCTACCAGGTCGAGCGGCAGTACGCCGACGGCGTGGTGCACCTCAGCTTCCCCATCGCGCCGACCGACCAGTCCCGGGAAGTGCAATGGCGGCGGGAGCACCGCACCGAGGCCCGGTCGATCGCCCGCCTGCTCGCCCCGCGGGGGGTCGCCGTGTACGGCGCCTCGGCCACCGGGCAAGGAGCGGGCGCGGCGATCCTGGGCCATTTACGTGACGGCGGGTTCCGCGGGGCCATCGTGCCGGTACATCCGACCGCCGCCCGCATCGCCGGCATGCTGGCACACGTGACCGCCGCCCAGGCGGGCGTCCCGCTGGACGTGGCTGTGGTGGCCGTGTCGCCGGCGGCGGTGCCGGCCATCGTGCCCGACGCGGCCGCCGCGGGCATCCACGGCCTGGTCGTCGTTTCGGCCGGCTTCGCCGAGGCGGGACCCGACGGGGAACGGGCCCAGCAGGACCTGTTGCGCTCGGCGCGGGCCGCCGGGATGCGGGTGGTCGGCCCCAACTGCCTGGGCATCGCGAACACGAGCGAGGCGGTACGCCTCAACGCCACCCTGGCGCCGCGGTTGCCGGCCGCCGGACGGGTGGGTTTCTTCAGCCAGTCCGGCCCGCTCGGTGTGGCCCTGCTGGCGGAGGCCGACCGGCGCGGGCTGGGCCTGTCCAGTTTCGTGTCGGCCGGCAACCGGGCCGACGTGTCCGGCAATGACCTGCTGCAGTACTGGCAGGACGACCCGGCCACCGACGTCGTCCTGCTCTATTTGGAGACGTTCGGCAACCCGCGCAAGTTCGCCCGGCTTGCCCGGCGGATCGGCCGAACCAAGCCGCTGGTGGCGCTGGCCCCGCTGATCGGGGCGGATCCGGCCGGGCCGGGCGACGACAGCTCCGCGGGACCCGGCGATATCGGCCCCGGCGGTGGCCCCGACGCCACCGCGGTGACGGGCCTTTTCGCCCGGTCCGGCGTCATCCGGGTCGACACCGTGTCCGAGCTGTTCGATGCCGGTCTGCTGCTGGCCAATCAGCCGCTGCCGGCGGGTAAACGGGTCGGGATCGTCGGCAACTCCTCGGCTCTGGTGCGACTGGCCGCGACGGCCTGCCGGACGCACGGGCTCGACGTGGCCGAGGGCCATCCCAAGAACATCGCCCCCCAGGCCACCGCGCACCACTTCGCCGGGGTGTTGACCGCGGCGGCGACCGACCGGGGGGTCGACGCCCTGCTCGCGGTGGCGGCGCCCGCGCTTCCCGGCCAGCCGGCCGACGAGGAAGCGGCGCTGGCCACCATCCTCGCCGATCTGGCATTGACGGCTGACAAGCCGGTCGCGGTCACGATGCTGAGCGGCCGGCCGCCCCGCGGCGTACCGGCCTATCCCTCGGTGGAGGAGGCGGTCCGGGCGCTGGCCCGGGTGGCCGGGTACGCCGAATGGCTCCGCCGGCCACCCGGCGTCGTGCCCGAGCTGTCCGGTGTGAGCCGTGCGGCGGCGGAGACCGCACTGTCGGACGGGTCCGGCGGCGCGAACCTGGCCGCCCGGCTGCTGTCGGCGTACGGCGTACCGGTTGTTGCGTCGATGGCCGCGGACACCCTGGACGCCGTCCTCGCGGCGGCGCACCGGCTGGGCTACCCGGTCGCGTTGAAGTCCTCTCAGGAGGGCCTGCGCCACCGGCTGGACCTGGGCGCCGTTCGGCTCGGCCTCGTCACGGAGGGTGCGCTGGCGGAGGCGTACGCGGAAATGGCTCGGCGGTTCGGCGCGGCCGTCCTCGTGCAGCCGATGGTCGCTCCCGGAGTGGCCTGCGTCATCGAAACGGTCGAGCATCCGACCTTCGGCCCGGTCGTCGGGTTCGGCCTCGGCGGGGTGGCAACGGATCTGCTCGGCGACCGCGCCTGGCGGGCGGCGCCGCTCACCGACCGTGACGCCGCCGATCTGGTAAACGAGCCGCGCGCCGCGCCGTTGCTGCGCGGGTATCGGGGCGCCGAACCGGTGGACCGGTCCGCGCTGATCGACGTCGTACTGCGGGTCGGCCGCCTGGTGGACGAACATCCGCGGGTGCGGGCGCTGTCGGTCAATCCGCTCCTGGCCCGGCCGGACGGGGTGTCGGTCCTACATGCGACCGCGCGCACGGCGGCGGCCGCCACCCGGCCGGACACCGGCCCCCGTCGCCTGTAGGACGTCGATGCGCGCGCTGTGACGAACGGCATGCGTCGCCGGTTACCGAACCCAACGACCGGTCCTAGGGTCGATGCATGGGCAGCGAGCGGGACCTGCGGAGGTGGCTACGACAGCGGGGAACTGAGACGATCCCGCACCCGGGCGGCACGCTATACGCACACCTCTCGCGGGTCCATGACCGGCTGGGCGCGCTCGGACTCGGCGCGGACGTGCAGCTCGCCGGACTGGCGCACGCGGCATACGGCACGGACGGATTCGACGTCGCGCTGCTGCGTCCAACCGAGCGGACACCGCTTCGGGACCTCATCGGTGGGCCCGCGGAAGCCCTGGTCTACCGCTACGGAGCCACCGATCGCCGACGAACCTGGCGGAGCCTTCTCGATAGCCGCGTGGTGTGGAATCGCTTCACCGGTGCGGCGGCGACCCTGACCGCGCCGCAGCTGCGACCTTTCGTCGACCTCACCATCGTGAACGAACTGGACGTCATGGAGCAGGATCCATCGCTCGCGCACCGGCATGGCGACTACTTCCGCTTCCTCTTCACCTCATGGTCGCAACTGGCTTCGGCGCCGGTCACGAGCGACGCACAGCGCGTTCTCGGGTTCTAGCGACGCGGCATTGCGTCGGCGTCGTACTTTTCCCGGCCGAGCGGCGCCAACTGGCTGATCTGCTGCGGCGCCTATTGCTTCAGGTCGAGGAGACACCGGAGCGGCGCTCCTGACGCGAGAGGTCGCATCAGGAGACGCCGTCCGTAATCGTCAGGAGGCGTACGCCGCCAACCGCTGGGCCCGCGCCGGATCACGCAGCTTGACCAGCGTCACCTTTTCGATCTGCCGGATCCGCTCCCGGGAGAGGCCGAACTCGCGGCCGACCTCGTCGAGCGTTCGCTGCCGGCCGTCGTCGAGCCCGAAGCGCAGCCGGATCACCGCCTGCTCCCGCTGCGACAGGGTGGCCAGCACGATCTCCACCTCATCGCGCAACACCTCCTGTGCCGCCGGATCCGGCCCCTGGTACCGCGGATCCGCCACCGCGACGAAGTCGCCGAGCGAGCTCTCGCCGTCGTCGCCGACGGCCTGGTCGAGACTCACCGGTTCCCGGTCGTACGAGATCAGTTCGAGGACCTGGAACTGCGGAGTGCCCAGCGCGGTGGCGACTTCGGCCACCGTGGCCTCCCGCCCGAGCTGCGCCGCCAGGTCCCGCCGGACCCGCACCATGCGGTTGAGCTGCTCCACCATGTGCACCGGGATGCGGATGGTGCGGGCCTGGTCGGCCATGGCCCGGCTGATGGCCTGGCGGATCCACCAGGTGGCGTACGTGGAGAACTTGTAGCCCTTGGCGTAGTCGAACTTCTCCACCGCGCGGATCAGGCCGAGGTTGCCCTCCTGGATCAGGTCGAGAAAGGCCATGCCGCGCCCGGTGTAGCGCTTGGCGATGCTGACCACGAGCCGGAGGTTGGCCTCCAGCAGGTGATCCTTGGCGGCCCGGCCCTCGGCGGCGACGATCTTCAAATCGGCCCGCAGGTCCGCCGCGATCGGCGCGGCCCCGGACAGCTTCTGCTCGGCGAACAGGCCCGCCTCGATCCGCCGGGAAAGTTCGACCTCCTGCTCTGCGGTCAGCAGCTTGGTGCGGCCGATGCCGTTGAGATATGCCCGAACCAGATCGGCCGAGACGCTTCGCTCGTCGGTCGCGTCCAGGTCATGCTGGCCGTCGTCGTACTCGTTTGCAACCACCTCAGTCGCCTCCCGCTCGACAAGTGGTACGCCCACGGTCAGTGGAGCTGAGGACAGCTTGGCCCCGCGGGCGTGAAGCGGCGGTAAGGCGACAGCGGGCAGGCTCAGGGTTGCGCAGCCGGGCTACTGTGCCCAGCGATTCCCACACAGTGAACGGCAACGGAGGATGTCTTGGTCTTCAAGAGAATGATGCAGGCGCTGGGCGTGGGCGGCCCGTCGGTCGAGACGGTGCTGGCCAACCCCAACTGCCGACCCGGCGGATACCTGGAGGGCCAGATCCACGTGGCCGGCGGCGAGCACCCGGTCGACATCGAGTACGTCGCGCTGGGCCTGGTCACCCGGGTCGAGGTGGAGAGCGGGGACAGTGAATACAGCTCGACGCAGGAGTTCCAGCGTCAGCGGGTGACCGGCCCGTTCCGGCTGGAGAGCCGGCAGCGGCACGACATTCCGTTCCGCTTCGACGTGCCCTGGGAAACCCCGATCACGGAGCTGTACGGCCAGCACCTGCACGGCATGACAATGGGCCTGCGGACCGAACTCGAGGTCGCGCGGGCGGTCGACAAGGGTGACCTGGACGCCGTGGCCGTGCACCCACTGCCGGCGCAGGAGCGGATCCTGGAGGCGCTGCTTCGACTCGGCTTCCGCTTTACCCGGGCCGACGTGGAGCGGGGTCACATCTACGGGGTGCACCAGACCCTGCCGTTCTATCAGGAGATCGAGTTCTATCCGGCGCCGCAGTACGCCCGGGGGATCAACCAGCTGGAGCTGACGTTCGTGGCCACCCCGCAGCAGCTGCAGATCGTGCTGGAGATCGACAAGCGGGGCGGGCTGTTCACCGAGGGCCACGACGCCTTTGGCCGCTTCACCGTCGACTACGCCTCCGCCGAGCGCACCGACTGGACGCCGCAGCTCGACGGCTGGCTGCGCCAGTCGATGCAGCGGCGCGGCCTCTTCTTCTGATCCGACCCGTCACCCTCGTCGATCATGAAATTAGCGGCGGACTCGATCTCTGTCACCGCCGCTAAGCTCATGATCAACCGAAGATCGGGGGTCAGAGCTCGAGGAGGATGGTGCGCGGGCCCACGTTGACGCTCTCGACGAGCATGTGTGCCCGGAACCGTCCGGTCTCCACGGTGGCACCGCGGTCGCGCAGTGCCGTCACGAAGGCGGTCACCAGCGGCTCGGCCACCTCCGCGGGCGCGGCCGCCGCCCAGGTCGGCCGCCTGCCCTTGCGCGCGTCGCCGTACAGCGTGAACTGGCTGACCACCAGCACCGGGGCGCCGGCCTCGGCCGCCGACCGCTCGTCGTCGAGGATGCGCAGCTCGTGCACCTTGCGCGCCATCGTCTGCGCGGTGCTCGCGGTGTCACTGTGAGTCACGCCGAGCAGCACCAACAGGCCGTCCTCGACCGCACCGACCACCTCATCGTCGACCCGTACGGCGGCCCGGCCGACCGTCTGCACCACCGCCCGCACCGATCAACCCGCCGCCGGCTCGATGACCCCGCGCTCCACGAGGTGCGCAACGATCGGCGCGGCCGCTTCGGCGAGGTCGGCTTCCGGTACGTCGTGCGCGACGGCGAGCACCGTCAACTGGTCCCGCAGCGGCACCCGCCCAGCGCAGCCGCTCACCAGGGCGAGGACGAGGGGATCGATCTCCTCGCTCCAGCGCAGCCCCTGCGGCATCACCAGAACCTGACGGTCCACCGCCCAACCCTCGTCTCCGAGCGTCGCCTCCTGGCGCAGCTGCAGCCCCGGAGCCGTCCGGTAGCGCGCATCGAGCAGCCCACCGTCGTCCCGGGCGCGCACCCAGTCCTGGCGGTCGAACCAGGCCGCCACCTGGGCACCCAGCGGTGGCTCCACGGCCTGCCGCAGGTCCTCGACCCGGACCACCGGCCGGTCGTCGCCGCTGCGGCGCAGGTTGACGATGCCGAAGCCGACCGCTTCCACCTTGTGCGCGTCGAACCAGTCCAGCCAGGCCGCGGCCCGCTGCGGGTCGGGGCCCTCGCCGACATCGGTCAGCCACAGGTTGACGTACTCCATCGGCTCGGCGACCTCGCGCTGGATGACCCAGGCGTCGAGACCGGTGCCGGTGAACCAGGCGGCGACCCGCTCACCCCAGTCCTCGCCGGCGACGTGCAGCCAGTTGGCGAGGTACTGCATCGTGCCGCCCTCGGTCAGCAGGTCGGGCGCGGCGGCGGCAAGTTCCGCGCCCATCCGGTCGCCTGCCCGGCCGGAGTCGCGGTAGCTGTGGGTCGCCGTGCCCGGACCCACGACGAACGGCGGGTTGCTCACCACCAGGTCGAACCGGCGACCGGCGACCGGCGCGGCGAAGTCGCCGCGCAGCAGTTCCCAGTTCTGGCCGTTGAGCGCGGCCGTGGTGGCGGCGAAGCGCAGCGCTCGCTCCGACACGTCGGTGGCCGTGATGGCGCGGGCCTGGGTGGACAGGTGTAGCGCCTGCACCCCGGAGCCGGTGCCGAGATCGAGGGCGGTGTCGACCGGTCGGCGGACGGTCGCGCCGATCAGCGTGGTGGTCGCACCGCCGACGCCGAGAACGTGGTCGGCAGCCAGCGGCTGGCCGGGGCGGGCGCTCGCCGGCACGTCGGCGAGTACCCACCAGTCGTCGCCGTACGGCTCGAGGTCGACGCCCTGCCGCAGGCCGCCGGCGTGCGGCTCGACCAGACCGCCGGCGAGGGCCTCGGCCAGCGGCAGCGGTGCGAACGCGGCCGCCACGGCGGCTTCCGGCTCGGTCTGTCCGCAGAGGAAGAGCCGGATCAGCGTGCTCAGCGGGCTGCCGTCCGCGGTCGCCCGCAGGGCCGCCCGCAGGTCGTTGCGGGCCATCGCGCTGGTGGCCTGCGCGCCCAGCTGTTCGGCGATGCCGTTGCTGGTGAAACCCGCACTGGTCAGCGCCGCCCGCAGCTGGTCGACGCCGGCCGGCGAGAGAAGCATGTCCACGGTGTCATCCTGCCTCGTCGCCCGGCCACGGCTGCGCCGACCCGCCCCCGCACGCGGCCAACCCCAGCAGGGTCACGCCGGTCGCCGCGAAGGCGACGATGGCCGTTCGGCGCGCACGGGACACCGCGGCGCTCCTTCTGGTGCAACCACGAGTCGCTCCGGACCTGCGGTTAGCACCGCCAGACCTCATGACCGCGCTGTGGGGCGCCATAGCCCGAGCGGCGGAGGAAGGGCAGGATGAACGACATGACCCTCTCCCTGCCCATCGACGCCGATGCCAACGATCTGCTCCAGCGCAATCCGTTGGCGCTGCTCATCGGCATGGTCCTCGACCAGCAGATCCCGCTCGAAAAGGCGTTCACGTCCCCGTACGTGCTGGTGCAGCGGCTCGGTCACGAGCCGACCGCCGCGGAACTCGCCGCGTTCGACCCGGCCGAACTGACCGCCATCTTCGCCCGGCCGCCGGCGTTGCACCGGTTTCCCAAGGCGATGGCCGCGCGGGTCCAGGAGGCCGCCCGGATGGTGGTCGATCGGTACGACGGCGACCCGGCAAGGGTGTGGCTGGAGGCGGGCGACGGCCGGGACGCACTGCGTCGCATCGGCGAGCTTCCCGGCTTCGGCAAGCAGAAGGCCCAGATCTTCCTCGCTCTGCTCGGCAAGCGCTTCGGGCTGGCCGTGCCGGGCTGGCGCGAGGCGGCCGGCCCGTACGGTGAGGACGGTGTGCACCGGTCGGTCGCCGACATCACCGACGCGACATCGCTGGGCCGGGTGCGCGAGTACAAGCAGCAGATGAAGGCGGCCGCCAAGGCGACGGCCGCCACCTGACGCCGCTCAGGCGGCCGTCGGGTGCGCGAGGGCGGCGAGCGCTCGCCGTACGTCGGCCAGCGACACCGTGGCCGACTCGTCGAGGTCGGCCAGGCCGGCCTCGATCCACTGCCGCATCAGCGTCGTGACCCCGATGCCGCGCGCCTCGGCCGCTGCCCGGACCCGCTCGTACGTGTCCAGCGGCAGCCGGACCGACCGGCTCACCATCGGCTGCTCGGTGTCCGGCGCCGGCACCTCCGTCGTCGCCGAGGTGCCGGATGACGCGGCCCAGGTTGTCCAACGCCTGGAGGTGGGAGGATGGACCGGCACCCCAGCGCAGGAGGCCGCGTGAAGCACCAGGCTCATCGCCCGATCCTGATCACCGATGCCGCACGCAGTCAGGGCGACCAACTGCGCAGTCGCGAGGTCCGCTACATCGCGATGATGTCGATCCGGGCGGTGTGCCTCATCGTGGGCGCCGTCCTCGTCGCGACCGACGCGCCGCTGCTCTGGCTGTGGCTACCGCTGTGCGCCGTCGGCATGGTGCTCATCCCGTGGCTGGCCGTCCTGCTCGCCAACGACCGACCGCCCAAGCCCGAGCACCGGCTGTCCACCCGGCTCCGGCACGGTGGACAGTCCGCGGCGCCGCCCACGCCTAGCCTTCCGGCGGCGGACGCCGGTCCCCACCGGGTCATCGACGCGGAGCCCTGACCGGGCCGGCCGGCGGTCGGGCGCCCACCGTCGCCACCGCGACCGCCCCGAGCGCCGCCGCCCGGTGCAGCCCCGCCTCCGCACCTGCGCCGCGCAGCAGCGCGGCCAGCAGTCCGGCCGCGTACGCGTCACCGGCACCGGTCGGGTCCACTCGGCGAGCCGGGTGGGCCGGCGCAGTGAATAGCCGACCGTCCCGTTCGGCCCACACCGCTCCGGCGGCGCCGCGTTTGACCACCACCTGCCGCGCGACCGTCGTGAGGGAGCGGGCCTGATCGACGGGATCAGTTCCGCCGGCCAGCGCGGCCGCCTCGTCCGCGTTGGCGAGCAGCAGGTCGACGCCGTGTACCCAGGCCAGGAAGGCCTCGGCGCCCACCTGACGCAACGGCTGGGCCGAGGCGGCGTCGACGCTGGTCGTGAGCCCGCGGCGGCGGGCCGCGGCGAGGGCGCCCTGGCCCGCGCCGCGCGACTCGGCGTCGAGGAGGGTGTAGCCGGACAGGTGCAGGTGCCGCGCATCCGTTGTCTGAGCCAGCCCGGCTTCGACGTCCGCCGCGGCCAACTGCAGGTTGGCGCCCCGGTCGGCGACCATGGTGCGGTCTCCCTGGTGGGCCAGCACGATCACCGTTCCGGTGGGCGCGGCGCACCGCCGGATGGCGAGGTGCACTCCGGCACCCCTCAGCTCATCGAGTCGTGCGGTGCCAGCCGCGTCGTCGCCCACGGCCGCGACGAGGGACACCGCAACGCCTTCCGCGGCCAGCCAGGCGGCGGTGTTGGCGGCCTGTCCGCCGCCGGTGATCCGGATGCCGCCGCGGGTGTCCGAATTCGGTGCCAGCGGCTCGGACAGCACCGCCAGCACGTCGGTGACCACGTCGCCGACGACGACGACGCGGAACCCGGCGTCGGTCATGCGGCGGCGGCTGCGATCTGCGCGGCCAGCCGGGCGTTGCGCAGGATGATCCGGACGTTCGCGGCCAGCGAGGCTCCCTGCGTGGCGGAATGAAAATGCGCCAGCAGGTACGGGGTCACCGCCTTGCCGGTGATTCCCTCCCGCGCGAGCAGGGTCAGACCCTCGGCGAGGGTGCGGTCGTGTAGGGCGGGATCGAGCTGCTCATCCACCGGCAACGGGTTCGCGATGATCACACCCGCGTCGGGTACGGCCTGCGCGCGCCGGGCCCGCAGTACGGCGGCTGCCTGCTCCGGCGACTCGACCGACCAGTCCAGGTCGAATCCCCCGTCAGTGACGAAGAACCCGGGGAACCGACGGGTACGGAAGCCGACGACGGCCACACCGAGGGTCTCCAGCCGCTCCAGCGTTGCGCCGACGTCCAGGATCGACTTGACCCCGGCGCACACCACCGTGATCGGGGTACGGGCCAGGGTGGTCAGGTCGGCCGACTCGTCGAAGGTCTGCGCGGCCTCCCGGTGCACCCCGCCGAGACCGCCGGTGGCGAACACCCCGATGCCGGCCGCCGCCGCGACGGCGCTGGTGGCGGCGACGGTCGTCGCGCCGTGGACGCCGCTAACCGCCGCCACCGCGAGGTCCCGCACCGACAACTTGGCCACCCCGTCGGCCCCTGCCAGCAGCGCCAGTTGGTCGTCGGACAGTCCCACGATCAGTTCGCCGCCGACCATCCCGATCGTGGCGGGCACCGCGCCGCCGTCGCGGACCGACCGCTCGATGTCCCGTGCTACCCGCAGGTTGTCCGGCCGGGGCAGGCCGTGCGAGACGAGGGTGCTCTCCAGCGCCACGACGGGACGCCCGGCCCGGCGGGCCTCGGCCACCTCGGCGCCGTACCGGATCTGAAAGTCGGTCACGGTCCCCACCGTACGGACGGGTGGTGCGGGTGCGACGTTCACCTGGCAGACTTGTCCGCGTGACCACACCCGTCGGCCCCGAGACCAGCGGCACCATCCTCGAGGAGCGCGTCGAACGCCCGGTCGAGCCCGGTGACCACGAGCGGTTCTCGCACTACGCCGAAAGAGACAAGATCACTGAGGCGATGGTCCTCGGCACGCCGGTGAAGGCACTCTGCGGCAAGGTGTGGGTACCCTCCCGCGACCCGAACCGATTCCCCGTCTGCCCGGAGTGCAAAGAGATCTTCGAAGACGACCAGCGCTTCTTCGACCCCGAGCCCGAGTCGTAGCCGTCGGCGGTGACCACCTCCGCCGCCCTGTTGTTCGCCGACCTGACCGGTGTGGCCGTTTTCGCGGCGTCCGGGGCGTCGGCCGCGGTGGTCAAGCGCCTCGACCTTTTCGGCGTGGTCTTCGTCGGCTTCGTCGCGGCGCTCGGCGGTGGGATCTTCCGCGACCTGGTGATCGACGTCGTCCCACCGTTGGCCTTCGCCGACTGGCGCTTCGCCGTGGTGGCCGCCGCCACCTCGGTCGCCGTCTTCTACCTGCACCCGCAACTGGCCCGGCTGCGCCGTACCGTGCTCGTGTTGGACGCCGCCGGCCTGGGTTTGTTCACCGTCACCGGCACCGTCAAGGCGCTGGGCGCCGGCATGCCGGCGGTGGGCGCGTGCCTGATCGGCATGCTCACCGGAATCGGCGGTGGCCTCGCCCGCGACCTGTTGACCGGGGAGATCCCGGTCGTGCTGCGCCGCGAGATCTACGCCGTCGCGGCCCTCGCCGGCGCGGTGGCCGTGGTCGCCGCCGACTGGGCGGACCTCGCCGGACCCGTACCGCTGATCACGGCGGCCGTCGTGGTCAGCGGGGTGCGCCTGGTTGCCCTGCGCCGTCGGTGGTCCGCGCCGGTGGCCACCGGGCCGTCCTGATCCCGCCGCCCGTCCGCGTCCGGCGCCGGGGTCGTCCGGTGGCCGGGGTCGTCCGGTGCCAACCGTGTCGCCCGCGGAGGCGCATGTGACCAATGGTTATGCTGGGACGGCCTTCGCGCCGCCGCCGCCGGTCGCGGGGGCGTTTTGCTGGCCGGGGCGGGTGCCTCGGCCGATCCGGGTCCGGTGGCGGGAAAGGGAGCGACGACGAATGGTGGCCCGCCTGCCGGCCCTCGACACGTTCCCCGGCCTGCGCGCGTGGCAGCGCAAGGCGCTGGTCGAGTACCTGCGCCGGGGCGGCGAGGACTTCCTTGCGGTCGCGACGCCGGGCGCCGGGAAGACCACCTTCGCGCTCCGGATCGCCGCCGAACTCCTGGCCGACGGCACGGTCGAGGCCGTCACCGTGGTGGCGCCCACCGAGCACCTCAAGACCCAGTGGTCACAGGCGGCCGCGCGGGTGGGCATCGAGCTGGACGCCGGGTTCCGCAACGCCGACCTGCACTCCTCGGCCGACTTCCATGGGGTGGTGGTGACCTACGCGCAGGTGGGCATGGCGCCCCAGGTACACCGGCGGCGCACCATGGCCCGCCGCACCCTGGTGGTGCTCGACGAGGTCCACCACTCCGGCGACTCCCGGTCGTGGGGCGACGGCATCCGGTCGGCGTTCGAGCCGGCGGCACGACGCCTGATGCTGACCGGCACGCCGTTCCGGTCCGACGACAATCCCATCCCGTTCGTCACGTACGAGCGCGGCGGTGACGGTCTGCTGCGCTCGCGCGCCGACTCGGTTTACGGGTACGCCGAGGCGCTGCGCGACGGGGTGGTCCGTCCCGTCCTGTTCCTGGCGTATTCGGGTGAGACGCGCTGGCGGACGAGGGCCGGCGACGAACTGGCCGCCCGCCTCGGCGAGCCGATGACCCAGGATCTGATCGCGCAGGCGTGGCGGACCGCGCTCGACCCGGCCGGCGACTGGATGCCGCAGGTTCTGCGGGCGGCCGACGCCCGCCTGCGGGTGCTCCGGGACGGCGGGATGCCCGATGCCGGAGGGCTGGTCATCGCCAGTGACCAGCAGTCGGCGCGGGCGTACGCGCGCCTGCTCGAGCAGATCGCGGCGGAGAAGCCGGTCGTGGTGTTGTCCGACGACGTGGGCGCCTCCGCCCGCATCGCCGCCTTTGCCGCCTCCGGCCAGCGGTGGCTGGTCGCCGTCCGGATGGTGTCCGAAGGCGTCGACATCCCGCGTCTGGCGGTGGGGGTGTACGCCACGAGCGCGTCCACTCCGCTGTTCTTCGCCCAGGCTGTCGGCCGCTTCGTCCGCGCCCGCCGGCCGGGGGAGTCGGCCTCGGTGTTCCTGCCCAGCGTGCCGCATCTGCTCGGCCTGGCCAGCGAGATGGAAGCCGAGCGCGACCACGTGCTGGGCGCCCCGAAGGAGGGACTCGACGACGAACTGCTGGTCCGGGCCGAACAGGCCGAGCGGGCCAGCGACGAGCTGGACAAGCGGTTCGAGGCGCTGTCAGCCACCGCGGAACTGGACCAGGTGATCTTCGACGGTGCTTCGTTCGGCACCGGCGCTGCGGCCGGGACGCCGGAGGAGGAGGAGTATCTCGGCCTTCCGGGACTGCTCACGGCCGATCAGGTGGCGCTCCTGCTGAGTCGGCGCCAGGCCGAGCAGATCGCGGCACAGCGGCGTCGGGAGGAGGATCCGATACGCTCGCCGGCGGCAGCGGCGCCTCGGATGAGCGCCGGCGAACGGCGGGTGACCCTGCGCCGCCAGCTCAACGCCCTGGTCGCCGCACACCACCATCGCACCGGGCTGCCGCACGGCAAGATCCACGCGGAGCTGCGCCGGCGGTGCGGCGGACCGCCGAGTGCGCAGGCCACGATCGAGCAGCTGGAAGAGCGGATCGCGGTGGCCCAGACGCTGTGACCCGCAAAGGACGCGACCGGAGGCGCCCTGTCGGACGCCTCCGGTCGTATGTATGCCGTCGTACGGTTTTAGTTCGCCATCAGTTCGGCGCCACGCCAGGTGAACTCCGGGGCGGTCACGAAACGTACCGTGATCTTCACCAGGTCCTCTGCGTACTTGTTGGCGTGGTGCCCGCAGAACACCAGCTCGCTGCCACCGGCGAGGGTGATCCGGAGCTTGCCGGCCGCGTTGCAGCGGTCGCACCGTTCATCGGCGGCCAGGGGGGCCACCGTTTCCGGCGGCGGCGTGAGGGTCGGGGTCATCGCCTTCCTCCTCGGGTCGTCACCGATGAACACCTTCTCTGGTTCGTAACTCACCTATCGTGCAACACGCGGTGGGGGTAAGGCCTTCCCTAAGTGCCCCCTCGGGACCGACGTCACACGCGGCTCTCCATCAAGCGTGCCACAGCTGAGATCACGATCGGGTAACCGGAAGAGCGGCAGATCAGTCGAGATAGTCCCGGAGCACCTGCGACCGGGACGGGTGGCGCAGCTTGGACATCGTCTTGGACTCGATCTGCCGGATGCGCTCGCGCGTCACGCCGTAAACCTGCCCGATCTCGTCCAACGTGCGAGGTTGCCCATCCGTGAGGCCGAACCGCAGCCGGACCACCCCGGCCTCCCGCTCCGACAGCGTCTGCAGCACCTGCTGGAGCTGGTCCTGCAGCAGCGAGAACGAGACCGCGTCGACGGCGACGACCGCCTCGGAGTCTTCGATGAAGTCGCCGAGTTGGCTGTCACCCTCGTCGCCGATGGTCTGGTCCAGCGAGATCGGCTCCCGCGCGTACTGCTGGATTTCCAGGACCTTCTCGGGCGTGATGTCCATTTCCTTGGCCAGCTCCTCCGGCGTGGGCTCGCGGCCCAGGTCCTGGAGCAGCTCGCGCTGGATGCGGCCGAGCTTGTTGATCACTTCGACCATGTGCACCGGGATGCGGATGGTGCGGGCCTGGTCGGCCATGGCCCGGGTGATGGCCTGGCGGATCCACCAGGTGGCGTAGGTGGAGAACTTGTAGCCCTTGGTGTAGTCGAACTTCTCCACCGCGCGGATCAGGCCGAGGTTGCCCTCCTGGATCAGGTCGAGAAAGGCCATGCCGCGCCCGGTGTAGCGCTTGGCGAGCGAGACCACCAGTCGCAGGTTGGCTTCGAGCAGGTGGTTCTTGGCCCGCTCGCCGTCGCGCGAGATCCAGCTGAGATCGCGGAACATCTCGCGCGGCAGGCTGGTCTCGCCGTCGTCGGCGGCGCGCAGCCGCTCAGCGGCGTACAGGCCGGCCTCGATCCGCTTGGCGAGTTCGACCTCCTGCTCGGCGTTGAGCAGCGGAACCTTGCCGATCTGCTTGAGGTACGCCCGTACCGAGTCGGCGGAGGCGGTCAACTCGGCATCGCGCCGGGCCTGCTTGAGGGCCTCCGACTCCTCGTCGTCCCACTCGAAGTCACTGTCGGTGGCCGCGTCCGCCGCGTCGGCCTCGGCCGCCTGGGTCAGCTCCGCCGGCTCATCGACAACGACGTCTTCGATCTCGGCGGCCAGCGCCTCCGGGTCGACGTCGCCCTCGGTGGCGCCTGCCGCGCCGGGCTTGGCCTCGTCCGCCGCAGCCGCCGCCTCGGCCGTCTTGGTCTTCGTGGCTTTTCCCGCGCCGTTCGTGGCGCCGGTCGAGTCCTTGGCCGCCGTCGCCTTGGCGCCGCGGGCCCGGGTCGTCGCCTTCGCGGGCTTGGCGGCCGTCGG
>DASVMV010000468.1:0-13921 GCA_036384155.1 Micromonosporaceae bacterium | reverse complement strand
ACCGGCCGTCGGCCTGCGTCCGGGTCGTCGCCGACATCACCGGCGGCCCGCTGTACCGGCCAGCGACGCTCCGCCGGATCCGCACCGCGCTGCAGGTGCTGCCATCGGTGGCCGCGGCACTGGCCGAGTGGGCGACGGCCGCCGGCAGCGTCCACCAGGTCCTGCTGGCGTCGCCCCGGTCCTTCTGCGCGGGGGTGGAGCGGGCGATCGCCGTGGTGGAACAGGCGCTGCGCCAGCACGGCCCACCGGTCTACGTACGTAAGCAGATCGTGCACAACGCGCGGGTGGTGGCCGATCTGCGGACCCGCGGTGCGGTTTTCGTGGACGAACTCGACGAGGTCCCCGACGGCGAGCTCACCGTCTTCTCCGCGCACGGGGTGGCACCCGCGGTACGCCAGCACGCCGCCGACCGGCGGCTGCCGGTCATCGACGCCACCTGTCCACTGGTGACGAAGGTGCACGCCGAGGCGCGCCGGTTCGCCAGCCGGGGCGACACGGTGCTGCTGATCGGGCACGCCGGCCACGAGGAGACCGACGGGACGCTCGGCGAGGCGCCCGGGCGGATACGCCTGGTGCCCGACCTGGCCGCGGCCGACAAGGTGCAGGTGGACGACCCGGCTCGGGTGTCCTACCTGATCCAGACCACACTCGCGGTGGACGAGGCGGCGGGGATCGTCGACACGTTGCGCCGCCGCTTCCCGGCACTTTCCGCGCCCGGCTCGGACGACATCTGCTACGCCACCACGAATCGGCAACAGGCCATCGGCGCGGTGGCCGCGCGGGCCGACCGCGTTCTGGTGCTCGGCTCCACCAACTCCTCGAACTCTCGCCGGCTGCTTGAGGTGGCCGAACGTGCCGGTGCGCGGGCGCACCTGGTCGACGACGTGAGCTGCGTGGACCTGCGCTGGTTGGCGGACGCCGCCACGGTCGGGGTCACCGCCGGTGCTTCAGCGCCGCCGAGGTTGGTCGACGAGGTCGTGGCCGCGCTCACCGCGCTCGGGGCGACGGAAGTGAGCGAGCACATCGCTGCCGTCGAAGACGTGGTTTTCACCCTGCCGAAGGAGGTTCGCCAGCCTTGAGTATGCCGCTGCGCCAGACTCTGCGGGTCGCGAGGTACCTGATTGGACAGAAGATCCGCCGGCGGGAACGGTTCCCGCTACTGCTGGAACTGGAGCCGTTGTTCGCCTGCAACCTGAAGTGCGCCGGCTGCGGAAAGATCCAACAGCCGGCGAACCTGCTCAACCGCCGGATGCCGGTGGAGCAGGCCCTGAACGCAGTGCAGGAGTGCGGAGCCCCGATGGTCTCTATCGCCGGCGGCGAGCCACTCATGCATCCGGAGATTGACACTCTTGTAGCCGAACTGGTGCGACGCAAGAAGTTTGTCTTCCTCTGCACCAACGCCGTGCTGCTGCCAAAGAAGATCGACAAGTTCCGGCCGTCGCCGTACCTCGCCTTCACGGTGCACATCGACGGGCTGCGCCAGCGGCACGACGCCTCGGTGTGCAAGGAGGGCGTCTTCGACGCCGCGGTGGCGGCCGTCCGGGAGGCCCAGCGGCGAGGCTTCCGGGTCACCACCAACACCACCTTCTTCAACACCGACACCGCCCAGACCGTGATCGAGGTACTCGACTACCTCAATGAGGATCTGCGGGTGGACGAAATGATGCTCTCCCCGGCGTACGCCTACGAGAAGGCGCCGGACCAGGACCATTTCCTGGGCGTCACGGAGACCAGGGAGCTGTTTCGCAAAGCCTTCGCTGGTGGTCGGCGGGCCCGCTGGCGGCTTAACCACACGCCGCTGTTCCTGGATTTCCTCGAGGGCCGGGTGGACTTTCCGTGCACCGCCTGGGCCATCCCGTCGTACTCGCTGCTGGGCTGGCAGCGGCCCTGCTACCTGATGGCCGACGGATATGCCGCCAGCTACCGGGAGCTGGTGGACTCGACCGACTGGGACAGCTACGGCCGGGGGCGCGACCCGCGTTGCGCCAACTGCATGGCCCACTGCGGGTACGAGCCAACCGCGGTGCTGGCCACCATGTCCTCACTGCGCGAATCGCTGCGGGCGGTGCGAGCCGGCTGAGACGTGCCGCGGCCGGTGGCGGGGCGGTGCCGCCGCGCGCTCGCGGAGGACGTCTGATATGGCCGGTCAGCGACGAGTCAACCGAACCGGGTGGCCAAGCGGCGGTACACCGACGGCAGCAGTCCATGTACCGCCACCGGCAGGCGCAGCCAGCCCGGTACGTAGACCTCGGACCGGTTTCGGACGATCGCATCGGCCAGCGCGTCGGCCACCCGATCGGGCGGCAGCGGTCGGGGCAATCGACGGCGGTACGGCTCGCCCCGGCGGGCGAAGAATGGGGTGTCCACCACCCCGGGCACCACCACGCTGACGGCTACCGGACGACGGGCGAGTTCTATTCGCAGGCTCTCCGCGAACGTGTCCAGGCCGGCCTTGCTGGCGGCGTAGACGGCTTCCCCGCCCACGCCGAGCCGGCCGGCGATCGACCCGACGAAGACCAGGTGGCCGCCCCGGTGGCACATTCCGGGCAGCAACGTCCGGGTCAGTTCGATCGGCGCCCACAGGTTCACCGCGAGCAGCTCATCGGCGAGGGCGTCGCCCATCCCGGCGAACGGCCCGGCCCAGCCGATGCCGGCATTGTTGACCAGCACGTCTACTCGCGCGTGCCGGGCTAGAGCCCGCTCGGCCAGTTCCCGTGCGGCACCGGGCCGCGCGAGATCGGTCAGCAGAGTGGTGGCGCCGGTCTCGGCGGCGAGCCGAGCGAGCCGGTCCGGATTCCGTCCGGCCGCGACGACGTGACTTCCCGCCCGGGCGAGCCGCCGCACCACCGCGGCCCCGATACCCGACGAGGCCCCGGTGACCAGAACGACCGCCCCGGTCAGGCGCACGGCCGTACCCCTGCCAGAACTGACACCCGCCGATGCTTTGATGCGGGGCGCGTGGGCGCGGTTGATGACATGTCGATGCTCCCACGGCGTGCGTGGCGAAGGTGGCGCCAGCGGTCGCCCCCTTCGGGGACAATCCATCAGCCTAGTGAGCAACTTGCGCGCGCCTGGGGGCTTTCCGGACTCCCGGCGCCTCGCTCACATGCTCGCGTCTCATCTGCGACCCCGGGGCGTCTGGTCCTGGCCCGGGAAACGCGACGTCAGGTCCTAGCCAGGACCGTTGGCGCGTCCTCGCCCCGCGGCTCCGCGTTCGGACTAAGCTTCCGCCCGTTCGCCAGACGCACACCCCCGCAGTGCACGTTCGCCGACTCTGCGTATCGGTGGCCGTTGACCGGGTGGTGCCGCATGAAGCACCGGCGCGACCTGCTCCTGGCCTCATACAGCCAGCCGGTGCCGCGCGTTACGCCTCTGCCGCGCCGGGTAGGCGGCGCGGGACGGACATCGGTGAACGCGGGAGGCGATCGTGGGATATCAGGCTCGCGGCGGTGAGCAACCGGCCGAGCCCGGGCACGCCGAGGACGAGGCCGGCCAGGTCGCGCGGTCCCGGGTGCCGGCGGACAACGAAGTCCCATCGGTCGAGGATGCCGACGAGCCGCCGGACATCGTCACCGAGGCCGACAGCGCCGGCATGGCCGGCGGCTCCTCCGGCAGCAGCAGCGGAGGTTCGGGCACGCCGGGCCACCCGGACGCGGCCAGATGAGTGAGGACCGAACGCACCAGGGTCTCGACCTGGAGGTCTAGCTAGACGCTCGCGAAGTATGTGAGCCGGCCGTCGCCCTCGTGCAGGTCGGCGACGAGCGGCACTGCGCATTCCTCGACTAGGGCGCGGCGCGAGCTGCTGCCTGCCCGGCGTGAGCTTGGCTGACGGACGCCCGGAAGACTCGTGGCATGACGCGAGGCATTGCCCTGGTCCGGCGACCCAGCGGCCGGCTGGCCGAGGGGCTGGTCACCCACATCGAGCGCAGCGACGTCGACGTCGCGCTGGCCCGGCGCCAGCACGAGGCGTACCGCGCCGCGCTCGCCCAAGCCAACTGGCGGGTGCGCGAGGTCGCCCCCGCCGACCACTGCCCCGACTCGGTGTTTGTCGAGGACACCGTCGTGGTCTGCGGCGACCTGGCGGTGATCACACGGCCGGGCGCGCCACAGCGCCGCCCGGAGATCCCCGGCACGGAGAAGGCGGCACGCGATGCCGGGCTGGAGGTCGTGCGCATCGAGGCCCCCGCGACGCTGGACGGCGGCGACGTGCTGCAGGTCGGCACCGCCGTGTACGTGGGCCGAGGCGGCCGCACCAACGGCGAGGGCGTGTCCCAGCTGCGCGACCACCTGACGACCCGCGGGCGCAGCGTGATCCCGGTCCCGCTGCGCGACGTGCTGCACCTCAAGTCGGCGGTGACCGCGCTGCCCGACGGCACCCTCCTCGCGCTGCCGGAACTGCTCGACGTGGCAGCGCTCCGACAGCCCGTGCACGCGGTCGAGGAGGAGAGCGGCTGCCACGTCGTGCCGCTCGGTGACGACCTCGTGCTGATGGCCGCGTCGGCGCCGCGCACCGCAGCGTTCGTGGCGGACCTGGGCTTCACGCCGGTCGTCGTCGACATCAGCGAGTACGAGAAGCTCGAGGGCTGCGTCACCTGCCTCAGCGTGCTGATCCCCGAGCTCTGACCCACGCCTGCCGTTGCCCGTGTCGGACTGGTGCAGGTAGTCGGGCAGGGGAACGCCGTCCGGACCGTCGAGCACCCGGCCACCCGGGGTTACCAGGCTCACCGGGACGCTCACGTCGCCAACCGCCGCCCGCACGCCGGGCACCCGCGCGACGTCACCCGCGAGGCCAGCCGGCAACCGGACCCGCTCACCGAACCGTGGGTTGATGTCCTCGGCAACCGGCAAGGTCTGGTCGGCGCCGACAACCACCGCAGCGGCCCGGTACCGCTCGGTCGGGACGCCGGAACCGATCCCGGTCTCGAGCAGGATCCCGCAGGCTGTGGTCACTGCCGACCCCGCCATCACCGCCACGAACGCGGCGACAAATCCCCCCTTACGCCCCTTGATGGTGCTCCAGGCGAGGGACAGTGCCCGCTTCGGCATCGCGTTCACCACTCGCCTGAGAAGCGCACGAAGGCACCGAGGATGCGCTGACCGAACTGCGCGCTGATCTGGAGCGTCTATCCCCCGGTCCTGGCTGACCGCGGCCTGGCCGGCGCGCTGCGGACGGTCGCGGCCCGCGGTGGCGTACCCACCCAGCTCGACGTCGGCGACCTGGGGCAGATCCCGGCCGCTGTGGAAGTCGTGGCGTACTTCGCGGTCACCGAGGCGCTCACCAACGTTGCCAAGCACAGCCGCGCCACCCACGCGAGCGTGCGCGTGCACCGTACGGGTGGCCGGCTGTCCATCACGGTCAGCGACGACGGGATCGGCGGTGCCGACGAGACCTGGGGTACCGGCCTGGCCGGGATCCGACGCCGGGCGCACGCGCTCGACGGCACAGTAGCGGTCACCAGCCCAGCAGGTGGGCCGACTGCGGTCCTCGTGGAGATGCCATGCGGGTGGTGATCGCTGAGGACAATGTTCTGCTGTCGACCGGGCTCGAGCTGCTGCTGACCAGCAAGGGATTCCAGGTCGCCGCCGTCGCACCGGACGCCCGGGCCTTCCTCGCCGCGGTCGACGAACACCGGCCCGACGTCACGATCGTCGACGTCCGATTGCCGCCGTCGTTCCGGGACGAAGGCATCCGCGCCGCGCTGCAAGCCCGCCGCCGCCACCCCGCCCTACCGGTACTGGTGCTGTCGCAGTACGTGGAGCAGGCGTACGCCACAGAGCTGCTTTCCACCGCCTCCGGCGGGATCGGCTATCTGCTCAAAGACCGGGTCAGCCGAGTGGACACCTTCATCGACGCGCTCCGCCGGGTTGCAGCGGGCGGCACAGCCCTGGATCCCGAAGTCGTCGGGCAGCTGCTGACCCGCCGCGGTGGCGATCCCATAGCCACCCTCACCCGCCGCGAACGCGAAGTCCTCGCGCTGATGGCACAGGGAGACGACAACATTACGATCGCGGCCAAGCTGTTCATCACCGACAACGCCGTCCACAAGCACATCGGCAACGTCTTCTCGAAGCTAGGTCTGGCAGTCACCGACAGCGGGCACCGGCGGGTCCTCGCCGTTCTCGCCTACCTCAACGGGCAACGGTGATCCGGCTCGGAGGACGCGGGTGGGAGCTACGGGCACAACTACACCGATCCGCCGAGCTGCGGGCCCGGTCGCCGGCGCCCCTACCTCACGACGCCGTTACGACCACCGTCGAGCTCGACCGTCTGGCCGGGCTGCTCGGCAACACCATTCCGTACCTAGGGCGTGCGGCGCAGGGCGACGATGGCGACGTCGTCTTCGATCGGTCCGGTGATGAACGTGTCGAGCAGCCGATCGCACAGGTCGTTCAGGTCCGGTCCGGTCTTCCCGATCGTGTGCCGCAGTTTTTCCAGGCTGTCCGGGAGCGGTTCGGTCCGCCGTTCGATGAGCCCGTCAGTCACCATGACCAGCGTCGCGCCCTGGGGCAGGTGGAAGGTGACGCCTGGCTTGCGGTCGACCTTGACGCCGAGCAGTGGTGTGCGGCCCTCGATGAACCGGGTCCGGCCGTCGGGTGTCAGAATTACGGGCGGAAGGTGGCCGGCGTTGGTGAGGTGGCTGTTGCCGGTGCGCAGGTCGATCTGGAGCAGGCAGAGTGTGGCGGCCTCGTCGGGTAGCAGCCGCAGCATCATGCTGTTGAGCCGCCTGATCACGGTGTCTGGTGGATGTCCTTCGGCGACGTACGCGCGCAGGACGTGCCGCAGTTCGGCCATGACGGTGGCGGCGTGCAGGGAGTGCCCGGCGACGTCGCCGAGGGCGGCGATGAGGGTGTCATCGAGGGCGAGCAGTTCGTAGAAGTCGCCGCCGATTTCGGCGTGGGAGCTTGCGGGTACGTACCGGACGGCCAGGTCGACGCCGTCCACTGCTGGTATGGCTCGAGGGAGCAGGCTGCGTTGCAGAGTGAGGGCGATGCGACGTTCCTCGTCGTAGGAGCGCATCGCGTCGATGGCCAGTGTTACGGCCTGCCCGAGTTGGGTCATGACATTGGCGTCATCGGTGTTCAGCCCATCGGCAGGCACGACGATGTGGGCCGGTGGGCGTAGTGGGCGGGATCGGGCGGCAAAGACCCATAGCGGTGTGCCGTCGGCGCTGCAGGTCAGGCCGGGCCAGTTGGTGGCGCTGTCGAGGTAAAGCGTCGAGGTGTGGGCCTGGTCGGCAGGCATCGTCGGCTCGTTGTTAAGCCACGGTCGCACCTCGGGGTCGGCGCCGGGTCCCGCGCTGTGGGCGATGAGTGCCTGGCCGTCCGGAGTGACCGCGGCGATGGCGGCGGGCCGCCGGAACATGTCCGCGGTGCCGGCGACGGCTGCGTGGAGCAGCATGGCGAACGTCGTAGCCTGGTTGACCCGGAGCGTCGTGTCGGCGAGGCCGGCGAGGCGTTCGGCGAGGTGTTCAGCGCGCTGACGGGCACGGAAGTAGCGCAGCAGAGCCTGGACGGTGGCTAGCATCTCGTCGGGGTCAATGGGTTCGGCGAGGTACGCGTCGGCGCCGCGGATGAGTCCCTGGGTGCGGTCGCTGACGTCGACCGCGGTTGCCGAGATGTGCACCACCGGCAGCGATCCGGTCGCGGGACTTTCTTTGATCCGTTCGCAGACCTCGAAGCCGCTGAGGTCGGGTAGGCGGACGTCGAGCACGACGAGGTCCACGTTTGTCGTGGTGGCGAGCCGGTCGAGAGCGTCGGTGCCGGTGGCGGCCTCGACAATGGAGTGGCCGGCGCGTCGCAGCCAGCTGGAGATGACATACCGCTTGGTTGCGTTGTCGTCCACGACGAGGATCGTTGCTGCGCCTTCGTCGGTGCCGGGCGGTTCGATGGGGCGGGCCCGGCGGGGCACGGCGGGGGGCGGGGGGTTCACCGGGCCACCGCGTGCAGAGTGTTCACCAACTGCCGGTCGTTGAGCGTCGCCTTGTCCAGGATGCCAGCGGCGTGGGCGGTCGCGGCCCGGGTTACGTCGTCGAGTTCGGCGGCGGTGACCACGAGTAGCGGAATTCGGCGCGCCTCCGTGTCGGCGGCGAGTTCGCCGAGGACTTCCAGCCCGCCGATGCCGGGGATACGCAGGTGAAGGACGATGGCGTCGGGCGGCTCGGCGGCGATGGCGTTCAGGGCGGCGGGACCGTCGGTTGCCTCGTCGACGGACAGGTCGTCGGCTTCGAGGATCAGCCGTATCCGGCGCCGGAAGGCGGCGTCGTCATCGACGATCAGGACCCGCGAGAGCCGCACCGCCCGTGCCGGCGCGCGGCGATCGGCGTCGGCCGGTGCGGTGAGCGCGTCGGCGGGGGTGCGCGGCACCGCCAGGGTGAACGTGCTGCCCCGACCGGGGGCGCTGGTCAGGGTGAGGTCGATGCCGAGCAGGGTGCACAACCGGCGGGCGTAGGGCAAGCCGAGGCCGGTGCCGGGTGCGGCGTCCCGTTGGGCATCGCGGACCTGGTAGAACTCCTCGAAGATCCGGTCCTGGTCGTCGGCGGCGATACCGATCCCGGTGTCCGCGACGGTCAGGACGGCACGTCGCGTTTCGGTGTCGTACCGGGCAGCCAGGTGGACCTCGCCGTGCTCGGTGAACTTGAGCCCGTTGGTGAGCAGGTTGCGCAGGATCTGTACGAGCATGGCTTCGTCGCACACCAGCGGCGGGACGTCGGCCGGGTCGTCGACCGTCAGCTCCACGGACGGCCGGGCCAGTGGCCGCAGCGTGCCGCGCAGCTGGGCGAACACCGCCTTCAGGTCGACGGCCGCCCACTGCGGTTCCATCCGGTTGGACTCGGCCTTGGCGAGATCGAGTAGTTGGTTGACCAGTGACAGTAGGTCGCGGGCCGAGGACTGCACCAGCGTCAGCTGATAGGTCTGCTCGGCGGTCAACGGCTCCGAGCCGGGATCGAGGGCCAGCCGCGTCATGCCGAGGATCGCGGTCACCGGTGCCCTCAGCTCATGGCTGACGTTGCGCAGGAAGCGACTCTTCGCGTCGTTTGCCTCGCGCAGCTGAGCGGACCGCTCGTCCAGTTCGGCGTAGAGGGCCACGACGCCCCGGTTGGTCTGTTCCATCTCTTCGGAGAGCTGGGTGTACAGGGCCATCACGCCGCGGTTGGTCTCCTCGAGTTCGGCGTTGAGTCGTAACAGCTCGTCGCGGTGCTCCTGGGCCTCCTCCAGCGCGGAGATGAGCTGTGCGTTCTGCACGCCCAGCTCGTCCAAAACGTTCGTCGGGCCGGTTCGGATCAGGCTGGACTGGATCCGGGTGATCCCGTCGGCGTCGAGATCCGCGGCGGGCGGCGGCAGGCGGCGGCTCAGCCGCACCGTCACCGTCGCGACGCCCTCGACCAGGTCGGCGGTGTCGAGGAGACGGGCGGCGGCGCGCACCCCGTCGGCCAGGCCCGAGTTCGGGTCGGACGGCACCGCGCCGGCCGCCTGCAACGTGGCCTCGATCCGGCCGCTCACGATCGAGAAGGTGACGGTGGCGGACCGGGCCGCGGGCAGCAAGTGCCGGCAGACCTCGCTCAGGGCGGTGGCGAGCCGGACCTGGTCCGGCTGGTCGAAGCCGAGCGCCTCAGCGACCTCCCGGCCGCGTTGGCGGACGACGAAGACATCACGCTCGCCGCGTGCCGTAAACCGCAACAGCTGCGTCATGGTCGCACCTGCGGGGGCGCCGCTACGAGGACAGCCGCGTCGTCCCGGCGCAGCCCGGCGTCGCGCAGGAGGGTCGCGGCGACGACGATCGCCGTGCGGCTCAGCAGGCCGGGGTAGTCGTCGAGCCGCCACCGGTCGGTCAGACCGTCGGAGTGCAGGACGACCGCGGCGTCCGCCGGCAGGTCGTAGCTGAACTCCCGGACCACGCGCCGCTGATGCCCGGCGATACCGGGTAACGACACCATCAGGTGGCGCTCACCCGAACGGACCACCTGGGCGGCGATGTTGCCCAGCCCGGCGAAGCGTACGGTCTCCGCTGCCCGGTCCATCGCCGCGACGCCGACGGCGGCGCCGCGGGTGTGTCCCATCCGTCGATGCAGCCAGTCGACGATCGCGGCCGGCGATTCGTCCGGCGCGGCGTGGAACGCCTCGACCGCCGCCGCCGACGCCGCGGCCGCCAGCAGCCCGTGGCCGAGGCCGTCAGTGAGCAGAAGCAGCGGACCGGTTCCGGTGTGGCGAACCGCGTACCCGTCACCGGCGACCTGTTCCCCGGTGATGGGCCGCACGATACCGTCGACGCCGTCAACACCGGCGGCGTCCGGGTCGTCGGCCGGGTCGGGCCGTGGCCAGAACTCGGCTGCAAGGACGGTGCCGCGGCCAGGCAGCGAGTAGCCGTCACAGCGGGTGGCGAGACGTTCGACGGCTCCCAGCCCGATACCCAACGTGCCGGCGGTGGAATAGCCGTCCCGCCCGCTGCCGACCGCGTCGGCCATGCCGGGACCGCCGTCGACCGCCACCAACAGCACACCGCCGACCCCGTTGCGGCGCAGATACCGCACGAGCATCGTGCCCTCGTCGGCGTGCTTGTGCAGGTTGCTGGCCAACTCGGCCGCGGCGATCGACAACTGCCCGAGGCGCGCCTCGGTAAAACCCAACTTCCGCCCGGCCTCCGCCGCCGCCCGCCGGGCCATCCCGGCCATGGCCGGCTCATCGATCCGGAACCAGCCGACGTCCTCTGCCGCACCGCCCACCGGAGCGGGGCTCCCGGCTTGATCGGTCAGCGGGCCCACTTGGTCACCGAGATCCTGGTGCCCTCGCCGACCGCGGAGACGATGTCGAAGTTGTCCACCAGGCGGCGGGCGCCCGACAGGCCCAGCCCGAGCCCGCCACCGCTGGTGTAGCCGTCGGTGAGCGCGAGGTCGAGGTCGGCGATGCCCGGTCCGTCGTCGATGAACACGACCCGGACACCCCTCCTGCGGTCGGTCGTGACGGACCCGATCTCCGCGCGACCGCCGCCACCGTAGATCAGCGTGTTGCGGGCCAGCTCGCTGGCCGCCGTCACCAGCTTCGTCTGGTCCACCAGGGACAGCTTCGCCGCCACGGCCGCCGCCCGAACAGCCTGCCGCACCCGCACCACGTCGTCGTCACGCACAATGGGAAGAGCACCACCGTCGTCGCCGGCCCGGCCGGTCACCATCGCGCGGCCCGCCGTCACCGGAGCGACGCAGTCATGAGGTCAGCGCCCCGTCCTCGACATGATCACCGAGCTGGTCATCGTCCGCGTCCGAAACCATCCCGGCCCGGGCCGGCGCGGTCCGGGCGAGCAGGTCGATACCCCGCTCGACGTTGAGTGCCGTGCGTACCCCTGGCAAGGACAGTCCCAGCTCGACCAGGGTGATCGCGACCGCCGGGCGCATCCCCACCACGACCGTCTCCGCGTCGAGGACCCGGGACACCGCCGCGATGGTCGACAACATCCGCCCGATGAACGAGTCGACGATGTCCAACGCGGTGATGTCGATGATCACGCCGCGTGCACCGGTGTCCACGATGCGCTGGGTCAGGTCATCCTGGAGCGCCAGCGCCGTGTTGTCGTCCATGTCGACCTGAATCGACACCAGCAGGGTATCGCCGATCTTGAGGACCGGGACCCGGTCCATCAGGTCGCCTTACGCGTGCGGCGCACCACGTCGGCACCGCTCGCTCGCAGCGTGTGCAGCAGAGCGTCGGCGAGGCTGGCCTTGGTCACGATGTCGCCGAACTCGATACCGAGCGACACGACGGTCTGCGCGATCTGCGGCCGGATACCGGAGATGATGCACTCGGCCCCCATCAGCCGGGCGGCCATCACGGTCTTGAGGATGTGCTGCGCGACCTGGGTATCCACCGCCGGCACACCGGTGATGTCGATGATCGCGTACGACGAACCCGTGTCCACCAGCGTCTGCAGCAGGCTTTCCATGACCACCTGGGACCGGGCCGAGTCGAGCGTCCCGACCAGCGGCACTGCCATCACGCCGTCCCACAGCTTGATCACGGGCGTCGACAGCTCCAGTAGCTGGTGGTTCTGCTCGACGATCAACTCCTCGCGGGTCTGGGCGAAGATCTCGAAGGTGAACATGGCCAGCTCGTCGACAAAGCGGGCGAACCGGATGAAATCGGTGACCATCGTGGGGTCGTTCGGATCCAGCCCCTCGAGGACCGCGTCCTTGAGCGTAAGGACGATGACCGCGGTCTCGCTCGGCGTGAACCCGCGCCGGGCTCGGGTTGTGGAGAGCTCGGTCAGCGTGGCCCGCAGCTCCCCCGCATCGTCCGCCCGGAAGTCCGTGTCACCGTCAGCGCCGAGCGTCTTCGTCAACGCCGCGTAGATCTCAGTGATCTGGGTCACGAGCTCGGCCTCTGTCCCCCGACCGCGCCCATCCGCCAACGCCAGCGTCATCCACCGCTTGACCAGCTGATCCTGCTGGTCACTCAAAACCTGCGCAAACCGCGCGCCCGTACTGACATTGAGCAAGACAACGACCTCCCAGCACCGCTCGGCCCATGGAAAGCCGATCGCGGCGAACTGTACCAGCCCTGGCCGGGCCTCCTCGGTGACGACCGACGGGCCCCGGCCTGCGGTGGTACACAGTCCCGCACGTGACCGTTCGCGACTTGTCGGCGCAGGACGACCTAGCCGGTGGTACGACGGGCGAGCAGTTCCTCGTGGGCTCGGCGGGCATGCCGGACGTACCCAAACGTGGTCAGGTCCTTTGGCGCACCTTGGCGTAGTGGCGGGCGGCTCGCGCCCGGTTGCCGCAGCCGGCCGAGCACCATTCCCGCCGCGGTATGCCGGGCAGGAAGTAGAGCACACAACCGGGGCCCTGGCAGGCGCGCAACTCGGAGCCCGACGGTGCGCCGAACAAGTTGACGGCATCCTCGGCCAGCGCGGCGAGCGCGGCGGCGACAGGGCGCCCCGCGCCGCGTACCACCACGTGCGGCTCGGGATCGATGCTCAACTCCCGCCAACGCGGAGTCTTGCGCGCGTGGCGGTTGAGTGTGTCGACCACGTCCGCGGCGGGTTCGCGGCCGTTGACCGCCGCCTCGGCGAGCGCCCGGATGATATCGCGGAGCTCGCGGGCCACGTTGAGATCGTCCTCGGTGACGTCCTGCAGGTCGTCGTCGGTGAGGCTCACCGCGAGGCGCGGACGCATGTCGCGTAGCCACGCCGCCAGGTGCTCCACGGTCTGCAAGCCGTCCCGCAGGCGGCCCCGGACCGCGAATGTGGCGTTGCCGAGTTCGATCGGCGGCGGCTCACCGAGCATCGGTGCCCCGCCACTTGTGAGCTGTGCCACGTCCATCGTTCTAATGCTACCTCCTGCTTGACACCGTAAGAAACCCTCTGCGTATTCTAACGGAACGTTAGCGTCTCAACCGTGAGAACGCTGAGTCAAATCCACATTGGGGGTTTCGCATGGGCTCTCCAGCCCTACAGACCGGACACGTCGGTCTGAACGTTACCGACCTTGCTCGGTCGACCGCTTTCTACCAGCGGGTCTTCGAGTTTGAGAGGCTGGGCGAGCAGACCGACGGCGACCGCAGGTTCGCCTTCCTCGGCCGGGACGGCAAGCTGCTCGTCACGCTGTGGCAGCAGAGCGACGGCCTGTTCGCCACCGACCTGCCTGGACTGCACCACCTGTCCTTCCAAGTGGCCGACGTCGAGGCGGTCCAGCGCGCCGAGGCCACGCTGCGCGAGCTCGGCGCCGAGCTGATCTACGACGGGATCGTCCCGCACGGTGAGGGTGCGTCGTCCGGCGGCGTGTTCTTCACCGACCCCGACGGCATCCGCCTGGAGATCTACGCGCCGACCGGCGCCGACGCCGCCCCGGCCCCCACGCAGGGGGCGCCGACCTGCGGCTTCTTCTAACAGACACCGTTGCTGACAGATCCGGCGTGGGGCGGGGGGGGACAG
>DASVMV010000467.1:0-4825 GCA_036384155.1 Micromonosporaceae bacterium | reverse complement strand
GTGGCCCGGCTCGCGGCGGCCACCGGCGTCGCGGTCACCCTGCTCGACAGCCGGGTACCGACGCCTTCCCCGCCGAACGGCGAGCCGGCGGGCGGGCGCGGCGACGTTACCGCCACCGCGGGTGTGGACGCGGATTCGGTCGTCACCGGGGATGCCGGGCGGTACGTCCGGCGCGCCGGCCCGGCGCCCGGGCAACCTCTTCCGCTCGTCCTGTCCGTGCCGCACAACCCGCCCCGCGGGCTGTTCGCCCTGCTCGGGATCGCCGTCGTCGCCGCCGGTCTGCTCGCTGTGCTGGCCGCCCGGCGGTTGGCCGGCTCCACCACCCGGCCGTTGACCGAGTTGGCCGCCGCGGCCGACCGGGTGGCGGCGGGTGACCTGTCCGCCCGGGTTTCGGTGCGCACCGACGACGAGGTCGGCCGGCTGGCGACCGCCTTCAACCGGATGGCGCGCGAGACGCAGGTGTATGTGCAGGCGGTCACCGCGGGACGGGACCAGCTCCGCGGCCAACTCGAGATCCTGGGCACCACCCTCTCCAGCACCCACGACCTGCCCCGGATCCTGCAGGTGATCCTGCAGACCGCCCTCGTGAGCACCGGTGCCCGGGCGGGCGCCGTCGTGCTGCCCGACGCCGACGGCCGGCTCGTCGGCCATTACGCCGAGAGCGCCGGACGGGACGGTGGCGGACCGATGGTCGTACCGCTGCACAGCCGGGTGGGCTCCGGGCTGCTCGGCCAGGTATCGGCGACCGGCGGGGCCCGGCGTGGCCGGCGCCACGAGGTCGGGCCCGATTTGGCGCCGGACGAGCCGGTGTGTGAGGCGTACCTGGCGGTACCGGTGGCCGCGGCGGTGCCGGTGGCCGCGGAGGCGGCGGGACCCGGGGACGCACCGGCACAACCGGCCGCGGGCGTGCTCGCGCTCTACGACCCCCTCGGCTCGGCCGAGTTCGACGACGACGACCTGGCGACTGTCCGCACGTTCGCCGAGCAGGCGGCGGTGGCCGTCACAAACGTGCGCCTGCACGAAGAATCGCAGCGCCTCTCACTGACCGACCCGCTGACCGGGCTGGGCAACTACCGTTCCCTGAAGGCTCTGCTGCGCCGTGAGGTCGAGCGAGCCAGCCGGTTCGGCCGGATGCTCTGCGTCGTGGCGCTCGACCTCGACCGCTTCAAGGAGGTCAACGACACGTACGGCCATGCGGCCGGGGACGTCGTCCTCGCCGAGTTCGCCCGCCGGGTCCGGGGCAACCTGCGCGAGGTCGACCTGGCCTTCCGGCAGGGCGGTGAGGAGTTCGCCGTACTCCTGCCGGAGACCGACGCGTTTGGGGGCACGATCGTGGCCCAGCGTCTCGGTGCGGCGATCCGGAGCGCCCCCATCGCCCTGGACCCACAAGGGACGGTGGAACAGCCGGCGATCTCGGTGACCGTCTCGATCGGAATCGCCGTCTATCCCGACCACGGCGCCACGGCACAGCAGGTGATCGACGCCGCCGACGCGGCGCTCTACGCGGCCAAGGCGGCGGGACGGGACACCTACCGGCTCGCCCAGGTCGCCGAGCGTCCGGTACGGCAGGAGATCGCCGTCGCCGCGACCGGCGCGAGCCCGGACGACGGGCTGCCGTGGGCGGGCCATGCGGAGGACCCGACGCAGGGTGACGCTACTTCCGGGCCACAGCCGCCACGACAGAGCCGCGGCCGATAGTCTCGCGGCATGTCGGAGCAATCAGCCACGCCATCGAGCTCGACCGCGCAGTCACGGACCGGACGGCGGGCGGTGCGCGCCGTCATTCCGGCCGCCGGCCTGGCCACCCGGTTCCTTCCCGCTACCAAGGCCGTACCCAAGGAACTGCTCCCGGTCGTCGACCGACCGGTGCTGCAGTACATCGTCGAGGAGGCCGCGGCCGCCGGCATCGGCGACGTCCTCCTCATCACCGGTCGGGGCAAGACCTCGATGGTCGACCATTTCGACCGGCGGCCGGACCTCGAGGCAAAACTTGAGGAGAAGGGCGACACCGAGCGGCTGGCGGCGGTGCGCCGGCCCAGCGAGCTGGCCGAGATCTACACCTGCCGGCAGGCCGAGCAGCTGGGCCTGGGCCACGCCGTGTCGTACGCCGAGTCGCACGTGGGCGGAGAGCCGTTCGCGGTGCTGCTCGGCGACGAGTTCGTCGACCTTGCCGATCCGCTGCTGCCGGCCATGCTCGACCTGCAGGCCCGCACCGGCGGCATCGTGCTGGCGTTCTTCGAGGTCGAGCCGCAGGAGACCAAGCGGTACGGAATCGCGTCGGTGGCGCCGGCCGGCGATGAGCTGAGCGGCATCGGCGAGGCGGTGCGGGTGACCGGCCTGGTCGAGAAGCCGGCGCCGGAGGACGCGCCCAGCAACCTGGCCATCCTCGGGCGGTACGTCCTGCCCAACGAGATCTTCGACGCGATCCGGCGTACCAAGCCCGGCAGCGGCGGCGAGATCCAGCTCACCGACGCGATGGGCCTGCTGCTCGACGAGGGCTTTCCGGTGCACGCCATCGTCTACCGGGGCACCCGGTACGACACCGGCATGCCGCTGGGCTACCTCCAGGCGGTCGTGCAGATCGCGTGCCAGCGCGAGGACTTCGGCGCCGAGTTCCGGTCGTGGCTCGGCGAGTTCGTGGCCGAGGGACCGGGCGGATCCGGTAAATGACCGCCACGGCCGACCCCGAGGCGGCCGTCAACGAGCTGACGCCGCTCGCCGACTACCTGGGCAGCGCGCTGCGCAGGTTACGCGCGCTGCCGCCGCTCGACCTCGAACTCACTCAGGCGTACGGCAACGTGCTCGCCGACGACGTGGTCGCGCCGTACGCCTATCCCGCGTTCGATCAGGCCGCGATCGACGGGTACGCGGCGCGGTGGGACGACATCGCGGGCGCCGGCCGGGCCACGCTCGGTGGCGCGGGCCAGGCGGTGCGGCTCAATGTGGTCGGTGACCTGGGCGCGGCGAGCTGGCGGCCGGTCCGGCTCACCGCGGGGACCTGCTTCTCGGTCGCCGCCGGGTCGCCCCTGCCGGAGACGGCCGACGTGGTCGTGCCGGTGGACTGGACCGACCAGAGCCTGGCTGCGGTCGAGATCTTCCGCACCCCCAGGCGGGGACACGGCGTCCGCCGGGCGGGCGAAGAGGTCTCCGCCGGGGAGCCGCTCGCCCGCGCCGGCACCTGCGTCTCGCCGGCGCTGGTGGCCCTGTTCGCGGCGACCGGCATCGGGCACGTCGTCGTCCAACCGAGCCCGCGGGTGGTCGTTGTCGCGACCGGCGACGAGCTGGTGGAGGTCGGCCGCGGCAGCCAGCCCGGCCAGGTCGTCGACGTCAACTCCCACGCCCTCACCGCAGCCGCGGCCGAGGCGGGAGCGCTGGCGTACCGGATGGGCATCTGCGACGACGACCCGGAAGGGCTGCGCGGCCTGCTGGAGGACCAGACGGCGCAGGCAGACATGATCATCATCAGCGGCGGTACGGGAACCGGGCCGGGTGATCTGGTCAGGCGCATCCTGTCCCGCCGGGACGGCGGCCGGGCCGGTCCCGTGACATTCACCGAGGTGGCCCTGTATCCCGGGACAACGCTCGGGTTCGGCACGGTTGGCGCCGAGGAGGTGCCGGTGGTGTGCCTGCCCGGCGAGCCGGGAGCGGCCCTGATCGGCTTCGAGGTGCTGGCGCGTCCGGTGATCCGGCTGCTCGCCGGAACCGAGCCGGTGTTCCGGCCCAGCGCACGGGCCCACCTGTTGGACACGGTGTCCTCACCGGCCGGACTCCGGGAGTTCCGGCCGGCCCTTGTGGCGGAGCGGCGCGGCGGCGGTTACACGGTTCAGCCGCTGCGCGGTGGGCCGTACACGCTGTCCGGGCTGGCCGCGGCCAACGGGCTGCTCGTACTCGGCGAGCGGGTGACCACTGCGGCAGCTGGCTCTACTGTGGACGTACTGCTGCTGGATCGGCGATGATCGGATCCACCGCACCCGGGTGGCCGGTCACGTTGCGGGACGGTGCGGTAGTCCTCCGCCGCTACCGGCGCCACGATGCTGTGGCCTGGTCCCGGGTGCGCATCGCCAACCGGGACTGGCTGGCCGGCTGGGAGTCGTCGCCGCCGGGCCGGTGGGAGGACCTCAACTCGCCGGCGGCGTTCCGCTACCTCTACCGGGAACAGTCCGGCTCGGCGCGGCGCGGGGAGAGCATGCCGTTCGCCGTCTGCCTGATCGAAGACGGGTCGGAACGGCTGATCGGACACCTCAACCTGGGCAACATCGTGCGGCGGGCGTTCTGCTCGACGTACGCCGGGTACTGGATCGACGCCCGGGTCGCCGGCCGGGGAATCATGCCAACCGCGCTGGCCCTGGCGGTCGACCACGCCTTCGGCCCCGCCGGCCTGCACCGGGTCGAGATCAACATCAGGCCGGAGAACGGCCCGTCCCGGCGGGTGGTCGAGAAGCTCGGCTTCCGTGAGGAGGCCTATCACGCGCGCTACCTGCACATCGACGGGGCCTGGCGGGACCACGTCGGATATGCGATGACGAGCGAGGAGGTCGCCGGCGAGGGCGGCCTGCTGGCCCGCTGGCACCGGTTCCGCGCCACCGCCTGATCCCACTGTCGGCTTCTGGCCTCTTCGGGCCTGTTGTCTGCGACGGCGCGCCGTACCTGCTTTCGGCTTAACGGACCGTAACCTCGGTTGACTGGGACATGCGGCAGCCGCTATCTCGCGGCCCTTCGGGTCGGCCGGTTGCCGGGTAGTGGTGACGGAAGGGGTGCGGGTGCCGACCTCGGTGCTCCTCGCCGTCCTCGCCGCCGCCGGCCTGCTCGCCCTCGCGCCGGCGCT
>DASVMV010000466.1:0-3277 GCA_036384155.1 Micromonosporaceae bacterium | reverse complement strand
CCCGGGGCCGGCGCTGCGCCCGGGGCCGGCGCCGGCACGGCTGGCCGGTGAGCGCTCAGCTGCCGCCGCGGTGCGTACACACGGGCGTCGTTCGGCCCTGAGTATCCGCGTCGTACACGACAGCGGCCGAGAAGCAGAAGTCGATGTCGCGGTCGAGCCCGTAGACGACGTAGCTGTTGGTGCCGGGGGGAAGTTGCTGGAACGCCCGTGGCTCCCGGCCGCGTCGACTGACGGAAAGGACGACCGGGCCCTGCGCGCCGGCCGGGTACGTCCAGTTGAGGGTGACCGCGTCGCGAGTGTCGGTCAGTGCCAGGCCGGTCGGCGGTGCCCCCGGCGAGAACGCGGGGGGAGCCGGCGCTTTGGTCGACTGTGGACCGGACGTCGCCGGTGGCCTGGACGTCGCCGGTGGGGTCGTCCGGTTCTCCGTCCCGGGCCCGGATCCCCCAACGAGCGCCACCCCGGCGACTACGGCGATCGTGCCGAGCAACACGACCACCAGGGTGGCGATGACGAGGGGCAGCAGCGGCTGGCCGGAACGGCGGGATACGTACATTGCCGGTCGCTCGGTGACCGGCCGGCGTTGGCGGATGATCCGCCGTACCCACATCCGTTCCCGGCGTTCCCCGCTTCCTGGCGGCTCGTCCTCGACCGGGCCCGCGGCGGCGGCCGCCATGGGTTCCGGCTCCGGTGGCGCCTCGGCTTCGACCTGCTGCTGTGCGGCGGAGAACGGGAAGTCGTCGGTCATCGGGGTGGCGATTGCCGGCGGCCAGTCCTCGTGGTGAGCCGGCTCGTCGAAGTCACCAGCGGCCTCGTACGGAGTGCGCGGCGGCGGTACGGCCGGATCGGCGCGGAGCCCCGCGCCAGCGTCGGCGACCAGCGCGGCTACCTGGCCGACCAGCGGATTGTCCGGGCTCAGGTGCAGGCGGCACAGGTCCTGCGCCAGGGTGAGATGGTCGGCGGCCAGGTCGGGCAGGCCACAATCCCGCTCCATGGCGCCGAGCTTGGCGAGCATCTTGATCCCGCCCGGGTGGGCGTCGCCGTAGACCTCGCGGTGCAGCTCCCACGCCTCTTCGAGCCGGTTCAGCGCCCCGGCACAGTCGCCGCGGGCGTGTTCCACCGTGGCGAGGTCGGCGTGAGCGTGCAGCACACGCTGTGACTCCGGGCCCTCGGCGGCGGTGAGCTCGTCGATGACCAGCCGGTAGAGGTGGGCCGCCCGGGAGAGGCTGCCGACGCGGTGCAGGATCGCGGCGAGTGCGGAGCCGGCCGTGACGGTCCGGTCGTCGTCCGAGCCGTACAGCCGGGTCAGCGCGGCGTAGGCGTACGCGGCCCACGGCCGCGCGTCCTGCGGATGGCCGAGCGCGACGAGTACGCGGGCGTACAGGCCGGCTGCTTCGGCCAGCTCCGGTGTGGCGCGGGCCGGGCTGGGGTCGGCGGCGGAGAGGGCGGGGCTGAGCAGATCCCGCGCGCTGGCCAGGTCGTCCAGGGCGACCAGGTCCTGCGCCTGAGCGGTGAGTTCACCAAGACCAAGTTGCACGCCTCATCGTGCGTGCCGGCCAACGAGATGTACAAGTGCTGGACGCGGATTAGCCTCGACCACATGGGAATCCACCGGCTCAACCACGCGGTGCTCTTCGTCAGTGACCTGGCCCGCAGCGTGTAGTTCTATCGCGACGTTTCTCGGCTTCCGCCGTCGGTCTCTACCACCTGGCCTGGGAGGTGGACACCCTCGACGAGCTGGAGGCAACCGCCGAGCGGCTGTCGCGCGCAGGTGCCCTCGTGGGTGCGTCCGACCACCTCCGTACCGGCGGGCTCGTGACAGGGCCGGCCCTTCGCCGGTAGAACCGACGCATGACCGCAAGTCAGCTCGCCGTTGTCCGTCGCGAACTCCTCGTCCGGCAGCTCGACGCGTGGCTGCCGGCCGCGTTGCACCGGTCCCGCCGGGCAACCTTCGCGCAGGTCTACTCCGTCGCCGACGACGCGACTGCCGACGCGGCCGTCCGGACGGTCGCCGAGTTCGCCGACCGGCTGCGGGGGCGCCGCCTCGCCCTCCCCGTCCTCGCTCCGTCGACAGACGCGCTGGCGCAGCGGCTGACGGAGGTGCAACAGGAGCTTCGTACGCCGCCAGAGCTGAGTGTTCACGTCGCTGCCGGCGGCGCCGACCGGCTCCCAGCCGTACTGACCGCCGTGAGCGCGGCGGGCGCGCCGGTCCTGGCCTACGTCGACGCCGTGGACGGCCCGGCGCCGGCCGAGCCGGTGTTGTCGTCGGTCGCGTCCGGTCGCCCGGCGGAGCTGCTGCTCGCGCTCGGTCCGCGGGCCGGGACGTTGGTGGACCTGCGTACGGTCCTGCCGAGTGCCGGCTTCCCAATGCTGACCCAGGTGGAGTTGGTCGACCGCGAGGGCGCCTGTGAGCTGGTGGTTTTCGCCACCTCACTGGGCAAGAGCCTGGAGGCCTTCAAGGACGCACTGTGGGCGGTCGACGAGTACGCGGGTGTGCGCTACCGGGATCCGCGCGACCCGGACGGCCACCTGCTGGATATCTCGCTGAATCCACATCCCGGGCCGCTGCGCCGCGAGCTGCTGGCTCAGCTCGCCTCGGCCGGTCCCTGCTCGGTGACCGACCTGCGCCGGTTCGCCCTGACCGAGACGGTCTACCGGGCGGCGGACACGATGCGGGCGCTGGCCGCGCTGCTGACGGCCGGCCAGGTGACGCGCGAGCCGGCGCAGGGCCGGCTGGCTGGCGACGTCGTCATCACTGCGGTTCCCGGCCGGACGCGCGCCTGAGCAGGATCGACGCGCCGGTGGCGAGGACGCCGATTCCGAGATCATTTGGATGCTCACGACCACCCGGGGCTGGCTGGCCCTCGGCGTGTACGTCGCCGTACCCGACGGTCATCAGCGTGCTGAGTACGAAGTAGAGCGCGTCGACCTTGGTCTCCAGATCGGTGAACTGACCGGAGGAGGTGATCGCAAATCAGGTCGTCGGCCAGCGGGAACGCGACGACGCCGGCGACCAGCGCCACCGCCAGCATGGCCAACGACGTACGACCGTGCCGGACACCGAGTTGCCGCGTTACCTGACGGAGTACGAACGCCGCGACCACGACGACCCCGATCGCAACCAGGGTGGCCTGGATGGCCTGCCGGCCTTCGGAGAGGCCGGGTTCGACCGGCACGAGGAAATACAGCGCCACCCCGAGTAGGCAGGTGCCCGCTGTCTGCCCGCGCCGCACCAGGTCCCCGTTGGACGGCATGCGTGAGTCGACGTAGCGGGGTCCCG
>DASVMV010000465.1:0-10072 GCA_036384155.1 Micromonosporaceae bacterium | reverse complement strand
GGCGCAGGACGCGCCGCTGTCCAGCGCCGCCGAGGACGGCAAGGCCCTCTTCGACGTCAACTGCGTCACCTGCCACGGCCGCAACGCCCAGGGAATCGAGGGCCGCGGACCCAGCCTGATCGGGGTGGGGTCGGCCGCGGTCGAGTTCCAGGTCGGTACCGGGCGCATGCCCATGGCGCGGCAGGAGGCGCAGGCCGAGCGCAAGCCGCCGGTGTTCAACGACAAAGAGGTACGTCAACTCGGCCAGTACATCCAGGAGATCGGCGGCGGCCCCCAGGTGCCGGCCGGCGTCGACAAAATGGCGGCGGAAGCCGACGCGGCCGAAGGTGGCCGGCTCTACCGGATCAACTGCTCGTCCTGCCACGCGTTCGGCGGCGGCGGCGGCGCGTTGTCGTCCGGCAAGTACGCCCCGAGCCCGCGTTCGGCCACCGAGCGGCAGATCTACGCGGCCATGCTGAGCGGGCCGCAGAACATGCCGATCTTCGGCGACAACCAGCTTCGGCCGGACCAGAAGGCCGACGTCATCGCCTACATCCAGAACGTCCTGAAGAAAGACCAGGACCCCGGTGGCTTCAACCTGGGCCGGTGGGGTCCGGCCACCGAGGGCCTGGCGATCTTCGTGGTCGGCATCGTGGCGCTGGTGTTCACCAGCCTGTGGATTGCGGGGAAGTCATGAGCACGCACACCGAGAGCCGGTCGCACGCCGAAGGCGAGCCGCTGGACCTCGACGATCCGCGCCTGTCGCGCTTCGAGAAGGTGCGCGTCGGCGCCCGCCGGGACGGCATCGAGATCGTCCACTACGAGCCGCAGTTCCCGGTCCCCGGCACCCGTGCCGAGCGCCGGCTGGTCCGCTTCCTGGCGCTGCTCTTCCTGTTCATGGGACTGGCTGCGACCGTGTTCCTGGTGATCTACATCTGGTGGCCGTGGCGTTACGAGACCGGCCGCGGGATTGCGAAGCTCTACACGCCCCTGTTGGGCGTCACCCTCGGCCTCGCCCTGCTCGCGCTCGGCTTCGGCATCCTCGCGTGGGGCAAGAAGCTGCTGCCCAAAGAGGTGTCGGTGCAGGACCGGCACGACGGCCCGTCACCGGAGGAGGACCGCAAGCTCGCCGGTGCGACGATCCTCTACATGGCCGACGAACTCGGCGTGCGGCGCCGCCCGCTGCTGGGCATCTCGCTGCTCCTCGGCCTGGCGCCGGTCGGCGCGCTGGCGGCGGCGCCGCTCGTCGGCGGCCTCATCACGGACCCCCACAAGAACAAGCAGATGTTCACCACCGGATGGGCGCCGCAGGACGGCAAGCCGATCCGGCTGACCCACGAGGACGGCACGCCGATCCGACCCGAGGACGTGAGCGTCGGCGGCCAGCTGACTGTCTTCCCGGGTATCCCCGGGGGTGCCACCAACGAGCATGCCGACTCTCCGACCCTGCTGATCCACCTGCGGGAAACCGACGCCGAGCTCGCCCGGAAGAGCAACAACGAGGTCAAGGGCAAGAGCGGCTTCATGTGGGGCAACTACATCGCATTTTCCAAGATCTGCACCCATGCCGGCTGCCCGGCTAGCCTGTACGAGCAGCAGACCAACCGCCTGCTGTGCCCGTGCCACCAGTCGCAGTTCCTGATCACCGAAAACGCCCGACCCGTCTTCGGGCCGGCCAGCCGCCGGCTGCCCCAGCTGCCTCTCGACGTGGACAGCGATGGCTTCTTCGTGGCGCGGTCCGACTTCACCGAGACCGTCGGGCCAGACTTCTGGGAGCGGCCATGAAGCGCCGAAAGTTGGACACCGGCGCCCTGCCCGCCAAGACGGCGGGCGGGCTTGACGATCGCCTTCAGGCGGCCACGCCGCTGCGTAGGATGCTCAACAAGGTCTTCCCCGACCACTGGTCGTTCCTGCTCGGCGAGATCGCGCTCTTCTCGTTCATCGTCCTGCTGCTGACCGGCGTCTACCTGACCTTCTTCTTCGTGCCGTCGATGGACGAGGTCACGTACGGGGGCAGCTACACGCCGCTGCGCGGCACCCGCATGTCCGCGGCATACGAGTCCAGCCTCAACCTGTCGTTCGACATTCGCGGCGGCTTGATCATGCGGCAGATGCACCACTGGGCGGCGCTGCTGTTCATGGCGGCCATCGTGGTGCACATGTTGCGGATCTTCCTCACCGGCGCCTTCCGCAAGCCCCGCGAAATCAACTGGATGATCGGTTTCCTCCTCTTCTGGGTCGGCTTCCTCGCCGGCTTCAGCGGCTACTCGCTGCCCGACGACGGCCTGTCCGGCACCGGCCTGCGGATCGCCTCCGCGATCGTCCTGTCGATTCCGGTGATCGGTTCCTGGGTGAGCTCGGCCCTGTTCGGCGGGGAGTTCCCCGGCCACATCATCCAGAGCCGGTTCTACATCCTCCATGTGCTGCTGATCCCCGGTCTGCTGGTGGCGCTGATCAGCGCGCACCTCGCGCTGATCTTCAGGCAGAAGCACACGCAGTGGCCGGGACCGGGCCGGACCAACCACAACGTGGTCGGCGAGCGGTTCTTCCCCCGGTACGTGATCAAGCAGACCGGCTTCTTCATGGTCGTGTTCGGCGTGATCGCGCTCCTGGCCGGCGTGATGCAGATCAACCCGATCTGGCTGTTCGGCCCGTACGAGGCGGGGGTGGTCTCCTCGGCCAGTCAGCCCGACTGGTACGTGATGTTCCTGGACGGCTCGACCCGGTTGATGCCGGCCTGGCAGATCAACATTCCGATCGGTGACGGCTACGTCATCCCGCCGATTTTCTGGCCGACGTTGGTGCTGCCCGGCATCCTGACGATCGTGCCGCTGTTCTATCCGTTCATCGAAGCCCGGCTGAGGAAGGACCACGGGCACCACAACCTGCTGCAGCGCCCGCGCGACGTTCCCGGCCGCACGGCCCTGGGTGCGATGGCGGTGACCTTCTGGCTGGTGCTGACGCTGTCCGGCGCCAACGACGTGATCGCGCACAAGTTCCAGGTCAGTCTCAACGCGATGACCTGGGGGGGCCGGATCTCATTGCTGATCCTGCCGCCGCTGGCGTACTACATCGCCTACCGGGTCTGCCTCGGGCTGCAGCAGCACGACCGGGAGGTCCTGGCGCACGGCGTCGAGACGGGCATCATCCGGCGGCTGCCGGACGGACGGTTCGTCGAGGTGCACCAGCCGCTCGGCGACCACGACGGGCACGCCGAACTCGGGTACGCCGGTTGGGTCGTACCGAAGAAGATGAACCGGCTGGGCGCGCTCGGGCCGGCGATCAAGGGCTTCTTCTTCCCCATCGAGAAGCCGGCCGAGGCGCCGGTCTCGCCCGGCCACCCGCCGGTCGAGCAGCGACCCGAGCGGGAAGAGATCAGCAGTCACGGCAGATGATCAGCACGTCCGACGTGGCGCCCGCCCTGACGGCGGGCGCCACGCGCGTTCCCGGGCGGATCACCGGCCGGCGACCGCTCACCCCACCGACGGCCCGGGCCGACTCACAAGCCAGCGGCCCAGGCCGCGACCCGGGCCGCGAGCGGGCCGGACGCTCGTACCCAGGCGAAGTGGTCCAGCCGCGCACCGGCCTCGGCGGCCGTGTACCGCTCCCGGCGTACCGAAGCGGCCGGCACCTTGTCGCACAGCCGGTCGAGGATCTCGTGCGGCACGTACTGGTCGCCGTCCACGCTCACCGCGAGTACCGGGGTGCGGACCGAGCGGACGGCGGCGTCCGCGTCCACGCCGTCGATCCGCGGGAACCGCCCGGTCCGTGCGGTGTGCGCCCAGTCCCGGATCACCCCGCGCGCCTGCCGGCCGCCGAATCCCCAGCCGGGCCAGACCCGCAGCACCGCCGCGGTCGCGCCGATCGCCTGGGTGTACGGCAGCACGGCGTAGCGGCGCCGCCCCGGATAGGACCGCCAGTGCGGCAGCCCGACCGCCACCAGCGCCAGGCCGTCCACCCCGGACCCGCCGTGTAGCGCCAGATGCAACAGCGCTGCCTGGCCGCCCAGCGAGTGGCCGAGCAGGACAACCTTGCGCCCGTCGAGGCGGGGCTTCAGTTCGGCGAGCACCGCGCCCACGTCGTCGATCAACTCGGCGTACCCGTAGGAGGAGGCGCGGCTCGGTGGCGGGGTGCTCGACCCGGTGCCGCGCAGGTCGGCGACGATCACCGCGAGGCCGGCCGACCGGAGTTCGGCAGCGAACGCCCGGTAGTAGCGGGCGGGCACCCCCATCGCCGGAAAGATCACCACAGCCGGGGAGAGGCCGGGCGGGTCGGGGTAACTGTGCAGGGCGAGCCGATCGGCGCCGCGGTCGACGAACTCCTGGACGAATTCCGGCCTGAGCGTCACCAGCCCAGCCTAGGCGGGCCGGTTACCCGCCGGTATCCCTCGGGGGTCCGGTCAGTCGGCGTCGGCGAGCCCGATCGCGAAGGCTTCCTCGAGATCGTGCCGCGAGTAGGCGCGGAAGGCGATGTGCGACTCGGTGTTCAATACGCCGGGCACCTTCGAGATCGAACCGGCGATCACCTCCGCGACCTGCTCGAACTCGCGGACCCGGACAACCGCGATGAGGTCGACGTTGCCCGCCACCGAGTACACCTCGGTGACGCCCGACAGGTCCGCCAGATTCTGCGCGACCTCGGGAATCGAGTCGGTCGCGCAGTCGATCAACACGATCGCCGTGATCACCACACAGCTCCCATCGTCGGTGACGCGCTCATGCTAGCCCTGCCGGCGTGGCCGCTACGGTGACCCGCCGACCCACCCGGATCGCATCGGTCAGGTGCTCGTCCTCGGCCACGAAACCGTCCGGCCAGACGACCGACCGGGTGACCCGGCCCCGGACCACCGCCCCGGCGCCGACCACCGCCCGATCGCAGACGCCGGTGACCGCGGCGGACGGGTCGACGATGCAGCCATCGCCGGCCGCGTGCAGGTTGGCCGCCAGGTAGTCCGCGGGCGTACCGGTATCCAGGAAGGTGCCGTCGTAGGCAATCACCGCCAGCTCACCGGCGGCCTCCGCCGGGCGCCACACCGTACGGACCAGGTCGGACGGGGCGACCCGCAGCCCGGCCACGTACCGCCACGGCAGCAGCGAGAAGCCGGCGAAGTAGTGACCGTCGAACGTCCCCGGCTCACCGGCGGCGGCACCCGGCCGGCCGAGCAGGCGTACCGTCCGGCCGTCCCAGCCGCGCACCAGGGCGGCGATGTCCGGCCCGGGCTCCGCCAGCCGGTGCGCCAGGTAGGCGTCGGCGTTGCCGACGAGCACACCGCGGCCGTCGATCCAGTCCCGCAGGTTGGCCACCCCACCCGCCGTACCCAGCAATGGCGGAGCCTCGACCGAGACGTGCGCCCGGCCGCCGACGTGCGCCACCACCTGATCGGCCAGGTAACAGGCGTTGACCGCTACGCGGTCGGGCCCGGCGAAGCCGAGGCCGGCGGCCCGGGCCAGCGCCCGGTCCAGGACCGGGACATTGCCCACCGGGCACAGCGCCTTGGGCCGGTGGTCGGTGATCGGGCGCAGCCGGCGCCCCTCACCGGCGGCGAGCAGCACCGCGCAGATGTCCAGCCGCCCGGCCGACAGATTCGCGACGGTCACCGCTCCCGCCGGCGGACCGCGGAATCGTCGGCCAGCGGACCGATGCCGTACCGGGCCAGCAGCCGGGCGGTCGGCCCAGTCAGCCGGGGAAGGTTGTCGAGCGGGTGCCAGGCCGCCTCGTACACCTCTGCTCCGTCGACGACGAGCTCGGTGCTCGAGGCGGTGACCGCCACCTCGAACACCACGTCGACCCAGCCCTTGAGGTGAACGACCGCGTTCGGCACGGCCGCTCGCAGGTCTTCGGGCCGCAACCGGATCCCGGTCTCCTCCGCCAACTCGCGCGCCGCTCCGAGGACCGGTTCCTCGCCACGCTGCAGCAGCCCGGCGGGAAGCCCCCACCCGGTGCCCGGCGGCTGGCGGAGCAGCAGCAGCCGGGCGGGATCGTCGGCCTCGATGTCCCACACCAGGGTGACCGCGCCGACGATGTACTTGGGCACGACCACGCGCACCAGGCGTCGCCGCATCGCGTGGGGCAGCCGGTAGAACGCGGCGTACAGGACCGTGCGGAGCGGCGAGCGGCGGACGATCACCATCCCAGGCTAGACGGCGTACGCCGATCGAGTGCCGGCCGGGCCGGCCGGCACTCGGCGCCAGCTGCCGGCGACGCCGGCAAGCGGCCCACGCCGGCGAGGGGCGGCGCACGCCGTCGAACCCGTCAGGAGCGCCGGTCGACCATGGCGATGAGTTCGTCGACCACCTTGTCCGGCTCGATCTGGCGATCGACCACGGCCACCAGCATGGTTTCCAGGTCGGGATAGCCCAGTTCGTCCGCGAGCCGCCGCAGGGGTACGTCATTCGCCAGTCCCCGGTTGTGCCGGCGCAGCGCCAGCCCGATCGTGGCCCGGCCGAGGCGAACCTTGTCGGCGATGGAGATGCCCGGCTCGTCGTGCTCGGCGAACCACCGGCTGATCTGCATCTGGGCGTGTGGGGACTTGACGAAGCCGAGCCATTCCTTGCGGGGTCCGGCGGGCGCCGCGGTCGGATCGACGCCCGGGTGGCCGTCCGCCTCGGTCAGGATCTCCACGACGTCGCCCTCTTCAAGCGGCGAGCCCAGAGGCGCGAGCCGGCCGTTGATGGTTGCGGCCAGACAGTGGTCGCCCTGTTCGGTGCTCAGCTCGTACGCCAGGTCGACCGGCGTCGAGCCGGCCGGCAGGACGACCTGGCGACCGCCGGCGAAGACCTGGATCTGCGTCTCGGCGAGGTCGCAGCGCAGCGATTGAAGGAACTGGGCGGCGTCCGGCGTTTCCTGCTCCCAGTCGAGCACCCGCTGCAGCCAGCGGAGCTGGCTGGCCCGTAAGGCCGGACCCCGGCCGCCCCGGCCGTGCCGGAAGTCCGCCGCGACGCCGTACTCGGCCGACTCGTGCATCTCCGCGGTGCGGATCAGGACCTCGAGCGGCTGGTCCTTCGGGCCGACCACCGTGGTGTGCAGCGACCGGTACAGATTGTTCTTGGGCGACGCGATGAAGTCCTTGAACCGACCGGTGACCGGCCGCCACAGGCCGTGGATCGCGCCGAGCGCCGCGTAGCAGTCGGTGGCCGGACCGTCGACGACGACGGCGATGCGTGGCAGGTCGTACGGGACCGGGTGGTCACCCTCGAGGGTGTCCTTCCAGATCGAGTAGTAGTGCCGCGGCCGTGGGCCGACCCTCGCGGTCACCCGGCTGCTGCGCACGGCCGTTCGCGCCTGGGCGATCACCGCGTCGAGCTGCGTGGTCCAGTGCCGGCCGTGCCGCACATGGTCGTCGATGCGGGCGTACGCCTCCGGCTCGAGGTAGAAGAGCACCGCGTCGTCAAGTTCCCGCTTGAACGCCTGGATGCCGAGGCGGTCGCACAGCGGCACGAGCACCTCACGGGTGGCCCGGGCGATCCGCGCCCGCGATGCCGGGGAGCGGGCGTCCAGCGTGCGCATGTTGTGCAGGCGGTCGGCCAGCTTGATGATCAGGACCCGGACGTCCTTGCCCGCGGCGACGATCATCTTCCGGATCGTCTCGGCCTCGGCGGCCTGGCCGTAGAACGCCTTGTCGAACTTGGTCACGCCATCAACGAGGTGGGCGACCTCGGGACCGAAGTCGTCGGTGAGCGCCTGCACGGTGTAGCGGGTGTCCTCGACGGTGTCGTGGAGTAGTGCCGCGACCAGGGTGGTCGTGTCCATGCCCAGTCCGGCGCAGATCTGCGCCACCTCGAGCGGATGGGTGATGTAGGGCTCGCCGCTCTTGCGGAACTGGCCGCGGTGCATGTTCTCCGCAATCGCGTAACCGCGCCGCAGAATCCCCGGGTCGGCATGCGGGTGCACGGCACGGTGCGTTCGGACGAGCCGGGTGATCGGATCGCTCTCGTTGCTGGGCCACGAGAGGACCGACCGCAGGCGCCTGGTCAGCGGGATCTCGGTCGGCGGGCTCGGCAGGACGTCCCGGAGCGAGGCCTGGCGGCCGGCGTCGAGCTCCACGCTGAGACACCTCCTCACCCAGCCGTCCGCCGAGCAGGTGCGGCGGGGTCCCGGTCCGGCCGCAGAATCGGACGTTGGCTGTCAGTAGTGCACTTCTCTCACAGCCTATGTGAAATGCCGTGGTCCGATCGGACACAAGCCTATGGGCGATCAGCCGAGCCCCATTCCGTGGCGGCGGCCTCGGCCCTGGCCAGCAGCGCCCGGAACCGGCCGGCGCCGCGTACCGGACTGGCCCAGCCGGCCGACACCTCCACCAGGCGGGTGTCCGGACGCTCCAGCCAGGAGAGGATGCGTTCGGTCTCGGCGGCCGAGGCGCTCGGGGTCGGGCCGGGCCCGGGGAGCGCCGTCTCGGCGGTGGCCCGGACCAGCTCGATCGTGGCCCGGGGATGGACACCGGGCGGCGAGGTGGCGGCACCCGCCAGCCGGCCCCGTCGGACGATCGCCAACTCCCAGCCGCCCTGCGCGGCGCGCCGCGCCGCGACCAGCTCGTCGATGCGGGTGAGCCCGCTCAACCGCTGCATCCGGACAGCCGCCCGCAGCAACGCGGAGAGCCGGCCCCGGGCCACCGCCGCCTCTTCGTACCGCTGGGCACGGGCGAGGGCGTCGATCCGCCGGAGCAGGGCGTCGACGATGGCCTGCGGATCGTCCGTGGCCGCGGCGCGGAACGGCTGGGCCGCCGACGCGTCGTAGTCGGCCGGTGAGATGCGGTGCTCGCAGGGCGCCGGGCAGCGGCCGAGCTCGGCCAGGGCACACGCCGGCACCGTCGTGCGCAGCGACAGCCGATGCGTGCACTGGCGCAGCGCGGTGGCGTCGTACACCGCCGCCGCGGCCAACTCGGCGACCCGCCGTGAGGTGAACGGACCCAGGTAGGCGGCGTCGTCGGGGTTCACCGACCGCACCACCGACAGGCGCGGGAAGGCCTCGCTGGTCAGCTTGAGCCACAGGACGCGCTCCGGAAACTTCGACCGGCGGTTGTAGGGCGGCGAGTGCGCCGCGATGAGCCGCAGCTCGCGTACCTCGGCCTCGAGGGCATGGGCGCACTCGACGGCGTCGACCCGCTCGGCCGCCGCGAGCATCTCCAGCACCCGGGCGCGCTTCTCGCTCGCCGTGAAGTAGGACCGCACCCGGGACGCGATGTCGCCCGAGGTGCCGACGTAGAGGGGCCGGGCGTCGGCGGCCCGGAAGATGTAGACCCCGGGCACCCGGGGCAACCCGTCGGCCAGCTGCCGCTTGCTGCGCTGGGTGGGGGTGACCGCCCGGGCGAATTCGATGGCGTCACCGAGGGTGTGCACCCGGAAGCTGCCCATCCGGCCGATCAGGGCGTACAGCACCTCGACAGTGGCGTGGGCGTCGTCGAGGGCCCGGTGGGTGGGCTGGTGGGCGGTGCGGAAGTACGTCGCCAAGGTGGCCAGCTTGCGGTTGGGCACCTCCTCCCGGATCAGCACGCGGCGGGCGAGGGCGGCGGTGTCGAGCACCCGCGGATTGGGCCAGGTGTAGCCGTGCCGCGCGCACGCGGCCTTGAGGAACCCGACGTCATAGGGGGCGTTGTGGGCGACCAGGACCGCACCCCGGATGAACTCGAGGAAGCTGGGCAGCACGACTTCGATGGGCGGCGCGGGGGCCAGCATCGCCTGAGTGATGCCGGTGAGAACGGTGATGAACGGCGGTATCGGCTCGCCGGGGTTGACCAGCGTGGCCAGGACGCCGAGCTGCTCGCCGCCCCGGGTCTTGACCGCGCCGATCTCGGTGATGCCGCCGCCGTCCGGTGCCCCACCCGTCGTTTCCAGGTCGACGACCACGAAGGTGGTGTCGCGCAGCGCGAGGCCGTCGGCGCCCCCTGCGCTGTCGGCCGGGATCAGGCCGTCGAGGACGCCCTGGACGTACTCGGGTGGACTCACGGCCGGACCGTAGGCGTCGGGTACGACACTCCCGTCCCGGCGGTCCCACCGGCATCGTCACCGCCGCACCGGATACGGGCGGCGCCGCCCAGCCGTCCGGCGCCGGACCGGCCCGCGGTGCGACACTTGACCGCATGTCCCAGCCGGACCCG